>NZ_JCACKM010000031.1:25645-55239 GCF_059505385.1 Desmonostoc vinosum | reverse complement strand
AGTCCCCAGTCCCCAGTCCCCAATCCCCAGTCCCCAGTCCCCAGTCCCCAGTCCCTAACTATCATGTCTTCAAATCCCCAATACATCAGCGGTAACGAAATTCGCTCCTTATTCCTTAACTTCTTTGTTCAACGAGGACACCAAATTCTTCCTAGTGCTTCCTTGGTACCAGAAGATCCAACCGTGCTGCTGACGATCGCGGGAATGTTGCCATTTAAGCCAATATTCCTGGGACAGCGCACACCAGAATTTAAACGAGCTACTACATCCCAAAAGTGTATCCGCACTAACGATATCGAAAACGTGGGACGTACTAAACGCCATCAAACGTTTTTTGAGATGCTGGGTAACTTTAGCTTTGGTGACTATTTTAAAGAACAAGCGATCGCCTGGGGTTGGGAAATTTCTACGCAAGTTTTTGGCTTCTTACCAAGCAACCTTGTAGTCAGCGTCTTTGAGGAGGATGATGAAGCCTTCGCGATTTGGCGCGATCAAATCGGTGTAGCCCAAGCAAGAATCAAGCGCATGGGTGCAGATGATAACTTTTGGAACTCTGGACCTACTGGCCCTTGTGGCCCTTGTTCAGAGATATACTATGACTTTCACCCAGAACGCGGTGACGATTCTATTGACTTAGAAGATGATTCCCGGTTTATCGAGTTCTACAACCTCGTATTCATGCAATACAACCGGGATATTTCAGGTAATTTAACACCACTGCAAAACAAAAACATTGATACTGGCATGGGTTTGGAAAGGATGGCGCAAATCCTCCAAAAAGTGCCGAATAATTACGAAACTGACTTAATTTTCCCAATTATTCAAACAGCAGCGGCGATTGCTGGCATTGATTACCACGGCAGCGACGAAAACACCAAAGTCTCTTTGAAAGTCATTGGTGATCATGTGCGTGCAGTCGTCCACTTAATCGCTGATGAAATCCGCGCTTCCAACGTCGGGCGGGGTTATGTCCTGCGGCGATTAATTCGGCGTGTGGTGCGTCACGGGCGATTAGTTGGCATTACTGGCGAATTTATTACCCAAGTTGCCCAAACTGCGATCGCTCTTGCTGAATCAGCTTACCCTAATGTGCGCCAACGAGAAGCCGCTATCAAAGCCGAACTACAACGCGAAGAATCTAATTTCCTGCGAACTCTTGATCGAGGGGAAAAACTCTTAGAAGAAATCATTCAACAGGTGAAGCAGCAAGGCAAAACTTCTATTAGTGGTGAAAGCGTCTTCACTCTCTACGATACCTACGGTTTCCCTTTGGAACTCACGCAAGAAATCGCTGAGGAAAATCACCTCACAGTCGATGAAGCAGGATTCAACGCCCAAATGCAAAAGCAAGTAGAACGCGCCAAAGCAGCACACGAAACCATCGATCTAACTGTGCAAGGTTCCCTCGACAAGCTTGCAGAACACATCCACGCTACCGAATTTTTAGGTTACGCCCAACCAACAACAACGGCGAAAGTTGAAGTTCTACTAATCAATGGCGTCTCTCAAGAAGAGGCGGAAGCAGGCACAGAAGTACAAATTGTCCTCGATAAAACGCCATTCTATGCCGAATCTGGGGGGCAAATTGGCGATCGCGGTTATATCTCCGGTGACGGTGTTTCGACTTCGCTCAACACAAGTGTTGTCGTGCGAGTGGAAGATGTGAAGAAAGAATCCGATTTCTTTGTTCACTTCGGCCGCATTGAACGCGGTACAATCCGAGTAGGAGATGTTGTGAGTGCCCAAATTGATCGCGCTTGTCGGCGTCGTCTCCAAGCCAACCATACCGCAACGCACCTACTACAAGCAGCGTTAAAGAAAATTGTCGATGATGGCATATCCCAAGCTGGTTCTTTAGTTTCCTTTGACAGGTTACGCTTTGACTTTAACTGTCCCCGTGCCTTGACAGCAGAGGAAGTTCAACAAGTTGAAGAACAGGTAAATACTTGGGTAGCCGAGGCACATGCCGCCAAAGTAGAAGTATTACCTTTAGCAGAGGCCAAAGCTAGGGGTGCTGTTGCTATGTTTGGCGAAAAATATGGTGAAGAAGTGCGAGTAATTGACTTTCCTGGTGTATCAATGGAACTATGCGGGGGCACTCATGTCAGTAATACCGCTGAGATTGGCGTGTTCAAGATTATTTCTGAAACTGGCGTTGCTTCTGGAGTACGGCGTATCGAAGCTGTTTCTGGTGCAGCAGTGCTGGATTATCTCAACCTCCGCGATCAAGTAGTGAAGGATTTAAGCGATCGCTTTAAAGTAAAACCCGAAGAATTACCACAGAGAATCACCAGCCTCCAAAACGAACTCAGAACTAACCAAAAGGAACTAGAAACCCTAAAGATGCAACTAGCGATCGCCAAATCCGACACCCTACTGCAAACAGCAGAGACTGTGGGCGATTATCCAATTCTCGTTGCTCAGTTAGAAGACGTTGATCCCGAATCCTTGAAAAGTGCAGCGGAAAGATTGTTGCAAAAACTAGGTAATGGTGCGGTGGTATTGGGTTCCGTTCCTGAAGCTGAGAAAGTTAGTATAGTAGCAGCTTTTAGTCCAGAAGTCAACAAAAAAGGCTTGCAAGCGGGGAAATTTGTGGGTGCGATCGCTAAGATTTGCGGCGGTGGCGGCGGCGGTAGACCGAATTTAGCTCAAGCCGGCGGACGCGACGCGAGTAAATTACCAGAAGCGTTGGCACAAGCTAAGAGTGAGTTAAAGTCTGCATTGAGTTAATTATTTTTTCTTCAAGGGTGGGCATTTTGCCTGCCCTGCGAGCAATTGCTGAAGCGTAGATACCTTTGTAGCATCTGCACCAACGCGGTGTTAGGCAGCAACCTCGATATAGACCGATGAGGTTGTGGGCTGCGGGATCTCGAATCCCTCCAACTTCAACCCATCAAGGTGAAATTCCACTGCCTGACGCATATTTTGTTCAACTTCTTCACGGGTTGACCCAGTCGAGACACATCCTAGTAGGTCAGGAGAATAGGCAGAATATCCTGTTTCTGTCTTTTCAATCACGATCAGATACTGCATCATTTCAGACCCGCTTGTTTTAAGATACTATCCAACGTTCCCGAAGCTAAATCATCACCCGGTTTTCCTGGTACAGTAACCAAACCCAATTTATTAGGGTGCTTGTATTGACGATGGCTGCCTCGCGTTCGAGCCAAATACCACCCATCTTGATCAATTAGTTTGATTATATCTCTAACCTTCATGATCATCTCCGGGAAACCGCATCCCCTTGTGGGTGCGATCGCCAAAATTTGCGGTGGCGGTGGTAGACCGAATTTAGCCCAAGCTGGCGGACGCGACGCGAGTCAATTACCAGAAACGTTGGCATAAGCTAAGAGTGAGTTAAAGTCTGCATTGGCTTAATTGTGTTTTCTTAAAGGGTGGGCATTTTGCCTACCCTGTTATAAATTGCTTAAGTATAGATACTTTATCTATTCCATCTGCACCAACGCAGTGTTAGGTGGCGTAGGGTTCTTCTGGTTCTTCCCCAAGAGTTTGCTGTGTAGCGTGTCGAATGTGCAGAATACGAACCGTAGGCACTTCTTCCTCTCCCACAATGGTAAAGAGAATACGATATGAGTTGCGCCCTTTGCCATAAAGTAATTGCCGAATTTCTTGGCTAAAGTACTGATTTTCCTGGGCTAATGGGCAGCGTTTGGGCATTTGAGACAGAGACTCAATCGCTTGCAACAACCCGGAATACCATTGGTTCGCTCTTGTAGAGGATGTGACTTGAGACAGCCGTAGAAAAGCGTTATCGGCCTCTGCTTCTGCCACACTTGAAATTTCAATGGGGTACTTCATTAATCAGCGGACAAATTGTACTTTTGGCGCTGTTCTTCAGTAAAATCTTCAAAAGACCGAAATTTTCCTGCCTGAAAATCATCTAAACCTTGCTGAATACCCTCAATCGCTTCCTCTAAGTCTTGCTCCTTTGCCTGTAGAATACTAGCAAGCAACTCAGATGCAACGAAACTAACATCTTGACCTTGCCTAGCAGCTCTATCCCGCAACAGGGCTTCTAACTCAGGGCTAAGGGTGACAACAATTGACATAACATTTTTCTCACCTTTGAGAGGTTGTAGAACTACTTCATATTTTAAACTAACAGCAATGGATTGCTGGACTTTTGCTGTTTGTGGCATCGTTTGGGATAGCGATCGCTGCCCCGTTTCAGATGAGGATGTGCTTCCCGCTTTAGAGACTCTAAAAGAGCTTATACTAACTGCCAGCGATCGCCAGTTGACAGATGTGGTGCTTGTTTTTGTAATTAAGAGAGTTAAATTTCATCTAAACTTCTAAATTTCAATCTGTAACCGGATTTTAAAACCTTAGTATTACGTTTTATTTGGGATTGCTATATGCTTTCTATAACTAGACTGAATCAATCCTAAATCGGTAAAAGAATGTGAATCTTCCATTAATAACTCATGCTCAAGCACACAGCGAGAAAATAGCTATTGCGACAAAAGTTGAAGCATTTACCTATCAAGATTTGCTGCATACATCCAGTCAAATAGCGACAGTACTGTTGAATAATACAGAAGACTTACAAGAGCAGCGAGTTGCCTTTCTCATTCCGCCTGGATTTGAGTATGTAGCGACTCAATGGGGGATTTGGCGGGCTGGTGGTATAGCCGTACCTTTGTGTATTTCCCACCCACAGCCAGAATTGGAATATGTAATTACCAATTCAGCAGCATTAATTATTATTGCCCATCCCAATTTTGAAACTCTACTACGTCCAATTGCTCAAGCCCAAAACTTACGATTTATTCTCACCTCAGAAACACTCCCAGATGATGTTAGTCGCCTCCCAGAAATTGAACTCACCAGACGCGCCTTAATTCTCTACACTAGTGGCACAACTGGTAAACCCAAGGGTGTAGTTACCACTCATCACAATATTCAATCTCAAGTGATCAGCTTAGTTACTGCTTGGGAATGGACAGCTAGCGATCGCATCTTACACATACTACCTCTACATCATATTCATGGGATTATCAACGTACTCACCTGTGCTTTATGGGCTGGGGCGGAGTGCCACATGATCAGCAAGTTTGATGCCGAAACTGTTTGGAACCGAATTTGTGAGGGCGACTTAACCCTATTCATGGCAGTACCAACAATTTATGTCAAGCTGATTGCTGCTTGGGAAGCGGCTACACCCGAACGCCAGCAAAGGATGTCAGCAGGCTGTGCTAAAATGCGGCTCATGGTATCTGGTTCAGCAGCGTTACCAGTGCAAGTATTAGAAAAGTGGCAAAATATCAGTGGTCATTTTCTACTTGAGCGCTATGGGATGACTGAGATTGGCATGGCGTTATCGAACCCTTTACACGGTGAACGAAAAGCAGGATATGTTGGCAAACCTCTACCGCAAGTAGAAGTGAGATTAGTAGATGAAAGCGGCGAGTTAGTCGCACCAGGGATACCAGGAGAAATCCAAGTTAAAGGCCCCGGGGTATTTTTAGAATATTGGCAAAATCCCCAAGCCACCGCCAAAGCCTTTCAAGATGGCTGGTTCTGTACTGGAGATTTGGCTGTAGTCGAGAACGACAACTATCGAATTCTGGGGCGGTTGAGTGTAGATATCATCAAAACGGGAGGGTATAAAGTTTCGGCGTTGGAAATAGAGGAAGTATTGCGAACCCATCCAGATATTCAGGAATGTGCAGTAGTTGGGGTTAGCGATTTAGAGTGGGGTGAGCGAGTCTGTGCCGCGTTAGTATTGCAAGGGTCACAACTTTTGACCTTAGAATCTTTTAGGAGTTGGGCAAAAGAGCGATTAGCTATCTATAAAGTACCAACGAGAATTCTGACAGTTGCAGAATTACCGCGCAACGCCATGGGAAAAGTCACTAAGCCTGCGGTGGTTGAGCTATTTTGTTGATTGCGATCCTCAGATCTTGCACCTTTCAAACTGCCAGTCGCAAAACTTACATAATTGTTCGGCTTCGCTCTCTACCGCCAGGGATTGTAAATCCCTGTCTTATAGCAAAAGTCCATTAGAAATGGACTAAATGCAGAGACAAATAGATATGTAATTTTTATAACTTTATTGCGGCAGACTCATTATTTTCACTGTCAGGTGCAAGATGTGAGGATCGCCAAGATTATAAAATTTACCAAGAAAGGCACTTATGTTATGAGTATCAATTAAAACTTTAGTTCTGGGTCTGATCTGAGTTTAAACTGATAAAATGCTCTTGTTTTAATCCCACTCTTTTAAGAGGATGTTTGAAAAGTTTTGGGCGAATATAATTCGCTACTACACAAGCGAAGTCCACCTCCGTGGACTAACAGAAAATCGAGTTCTTGAAACCCACGGAGGTGGGTTTTGTCTGTATAGTCGCGATTTCTAATCGCCGGGATTAGTATTAATTTAGACTTTTCAAACAACCTAGTAAGGGCGTAAACAGAAGGTTCGTGTCATCAGGTACAGCCTGTGGCTAGAACGCTTGATATATATGGATTCTAGCTCAATAAGTAACCCGCGCCGGAGAACCTTTATAGATATGTTGGGTGTGTGAATATCGTAGATTAGTGAGGGTTTCATGGGTCAACGTATAGAGCGAAATTCCCCACTATCACTATTTTGCGTGTTAGGATTAATTTGTGAAACATTCTGATTTCCTCCAGGACTTTTTTGTATGTATAATTTTATGATGCATACAGTGTTATTTCTTATTGAGCGTGCAAGTTCCACACTGAAAGTCACATTTTGAGATAAGCCAGATATAAAATTACATCGTGTCAATACTCCAGATAGTGTTGTACTTACTGGAGTAACTACAAGACGTTCGCCATTAAAGTCGCGTTCTCTCCATACACAAACACTATCTGGTGGGCAGTCGGGTACTGTTTGAGCTTTAGCTACATTTGGAATTGTTAGTTGGGAAAGAATAGTTCCGGCAGTCAACGCTAATGCTAATAAAGGTTTCATTGGTTTTTGATTTATAGATTCAGCTATCAATTTACAGGTTATTAGCTAACTAGACAAGGTGTTTTTTAAACTCCCTACTTTCCACAGGGACTATTTGATACAGAGGTCTATTACGAGAAGGGAACTTCCCTAATCTTAACTAAAAGGTCTAGCTCTTTCTGCATTTGACTTACAACTAATTCATAGCATTCATTTACATAGTCGCGATCGCTTGCTGCTTTGCGGCCATAGCGTTCAAAGACAATGGGAGGGCAAACTCGCGTATAAATAGACACAGGGAAAGGTATATTAGGCAGTGGCCCAAATGATAATCCCCAAGGCCAACCCAAATAAATCGGAAAAACTTCAGGATCAATCCCCAACAACCAAGGCATTCCCCACTCATGTAATTGCTGCAAAATTTTGTAGCAATCAGCTAGCACAATCAACGTATCATGGGCACCACAAGAAATTAATGGTACGATTGGCACATTTTCTCGCAATGCTAACTTAATGAATCCTTGCCGCCCAGCAAAACAAATTTTGTTACGTAGAGAATAGGGACGAAAGACATCTTCTGCTCCACCTGGATATACCAGTACACTAGCTCCAGAGCGCAAAGCAGCGTAAGCCATTTTAGGATGGGCGATGATTGCCCCAGATTTAGCAACTAGTTGGGCTAATGGGGGGCTAACTTGCCAAACCTTGGGATGCATCAAACCGTAGACAGGTTGTTGCACTCCAAATCGCCGGAACCAGTCATACATCATCATTAACATATCAGGAGCTGCCAGTCCTCCGTTATGAGAACCGACAAATAGAACTTTTTGTTGAGGTGGGATATTATACCAACCGCTAGTCTGCACTCGAAAATAGTAGCGATAGAAAAAGCCGATTAGAGGCATCAAAGATTTAATGAACTCCGGATCTCGCTCATCCAAAGACCAACCGAGTTTTTTGTTTGGGGGATGTTGCTTTTTTGACATCAAGGCATTTTAACAGGATTAATCAACTTCAAACAATTCCTTTTGTCTGAGTTGCTGGATGAATAAGCTGTTACGCTGTGAAATTGCATACTTAATTTCTATCATGACGACTACACCCAGCTTCAACTCTTGGATTATCTGTCTAAAACCTAATCCTCAAGCAAATTTACGTTTGTTCTGCTTTCCTTATGCAGGTGGTGGGGCTGCGGCTTTTCGCTCTTGGGCTGACAGTCTTCCGCAAACTGTTGAGGTTTGTTGTGTGGAACTACCAGGACGAGGAAGTCAGATGAAATCGGCTCCCTTCACACGATTAACAGATCTTGTAAATGCGATCGCACCAGTTCTTGTACCATATCTAGATAAACCATTCGCGTTTTTTGGTCACAGTATGGGCGGACTGGTTAGCTTTGAGTTAACTCGTCTACTGCGTTCTCAGTATGATCTCAATCCATTTCATCTGTTTATATCTGCTCGCAAAGCACCACAAATCCCAGTGACAAAATCACCAATCCACAACCTACCAGAAGCTGAGTTTATTGCACAACTGTACCGTTTCAACGGCACTCCGAAAGCAGTGCTAGAAAGTCAGGAACTGATGGCGATTTTCTTACCCATCCTCCGGGCAGATTTTGCCGTCCTAGAGACGTATGTTTACACTCACGAGCCACCATTAGCATGTCCTATTACTGCTTTTGGTGGTTTACAAGACACAAAAGTCAGTTACGAGAACCTCCAAGCGTGGCGAGAACAAACAACCGCTGCTTTCTCATTACAGATGCTCGAAGGCGACCATTTCTTTATACAATCTGCAAGGGAAGCTTTATTAAAAGCTCTAGCCCAAGAATTGCAGATGCGATCGCAATAAACAAAACTGCTGAAAAAATTACCTTCCACCAGCCATTTATTATCACAATTAATGAAGATTATAACAAGCAGTAGATCGCAAATTTGAATCATAAGCGATAAACTAAATAAGATAATTGGAGGAAATCATTGATGGCAAAGACAAACGGAGTTAAGACGGAAACCCCAGCGCAGGAATTATCTCTAGCTTCCGATATTGAAGATAAAGCAACAAATGAAGAATCTCTTGGGCAACAAAAGGACACACAAGATATTGATGACATCTTAAACTCACTAAAAACCTTACTGAGTAGTGTAGAAAAACTCCAAAAAATCCGTCAGGAAGTGGGCGATATCAAACCTTTAATCGGGCGGATGCTTGATGGAGAAATAATTGCTGGTGAAGAACTTGAACAACTCAAAATAGGTGTGAGTAGCCTTTCTCGCTTAGTTCGTGCCTATAGTGATCATCAAACAGCTCTAACAAAAGCGCAACCTGCTAGAGACTTGCTAGATCAAGTATTGAAAGAGCGTAAAGCTACCTGAAGTAATATTGTGTTCGGGCTAAAGACTGCTTATTTAAACCGTAAGGAAAAGGGGGCAGTTCTTACGGGTAGGTTTTTGAGATTTCGCGTTTTGAGCGACGCAGGGACGTTTATCTTGGCTTCATCGTGAAAGCTTACTGAGAGATAACCGCTCCCATGCTCCCATTGAAGTAAGTCTTGTAAATGTCTAGACTTGTCTAGGGTTTATATAGCAGGCAAACATTAGTAATTACGAATTACGTTAGCGTTAGCGTTAGCGAGTCCTCGAGCGTCAGCGGTAGCGATAGCGTAGCGTTAGCGAGTCATCGAGCGTCGGTACGAGCGTCAGCGTAAAGCCTGCGGCATAGCTTCGCTTAGAGCGACACAGGAGCGTCGCGTCATTACGAATTATGAATTATTTAACCTCTTTTTCTTGACAAGCCAGCCAATACCAATAGCAAAGAGAGTACCAGCTAATGTTGTAGGTTCAGGTACTTTCTGATAAGAAACTTTTCCAGAGAAAATTTCAGTATTTGGAGAAGTTCTAGAAAAAATTGTGAAATCTTCTCCAACAATTTCATAACTAATTAAGCTGGAAGGATTTGCTTGATCATCGAACAAATATTCTAATCCTACAGATTCTTTTCCTGTTAAGAATGCAGTTGAAAATACGATGGGAAAGTCTGGGTAATTGACATCATCTTGTTCGGTGTAAACTATAGATTCACCGTTAAATTGAAACGATAGCGATCGCACCCTTGCTTCTGGGATACTGTCATCACTGAAAGTTGAGTCATCAAAGCTAAAAAAGCCGCTTCCCCGATTTATAGAACTATCAACAGTGAAAGCATAATCAATGATAGCAGCAGATGCAGATTTTGCATTTATGGCAGTCAAACCCAGAGTCAAACTAGCAGCAGCAAGCACTAATTGTGGAACTAATTTCATCTGAATTATTTTTTAGTCAACTATTTTGAACCTATTTATTTTGAATATATGGGTTTAAGCAGAGTTTAATTACAGGTAAAAACAAAATTATTGTTTTTAAAAAAATAGATGATTTGAAGAGACTTCCATATAAAAATATCCAATGTATGGCGTGCGTCAGTTTGAGAAACCCTTAACACACTGAGGAATTATTCGTACCAACGCACATACCAATTGAAACTTATTTTGATGGATATACTAGCGGAAACAACTATTTAATTTATTTGCCAGGTACAACTATTCCATCAATAGAACCATCACGATCAGTGTCATAAAGCTTACCTAATAGCTCACCAGTGTTACTGTAGACTTTATACACAGTCGAGCCATCTGGCAAGTTTATTTCTATAATGGTGTTGCCACCTCGAATATTTTTTAGTTCGTCATTTGTCAGTTCAACTTCATTAATTAACGCATTTTTTTCGGGATCTAATAAGAGATTGGAAACTGTAATTTTAGCCATCTTAATTTTTCCTTTAACTAAGATAATTTTGAGTGTACCATACTATAATTTTTCTCTAGAAATAGTTTAAAAAAACATCCCATGTATATAACAAAATTAGGTGCAGATACTCTCAATAGAGCAAACTTATTAGAGCTAAGCTTCTCAAATTTTAGAACTTTTAAAACCCCTCAGAATAAATCTGAAGGGCTTAATTTTTTCATTTTAAAATACGGTTACGCCCTCTGTGCCCCTGGTTGACCGTTTTCGACTACAAACGAAGCTAAGGTGCTAACAGATGCGTTGAGGTCAACGATGCTTGACACAACGCGATAATCACTTTGCCAGCGTTCTGGGGTCAGGTTGCAGCGGACGTATCCCCGGAAAGCACCATCAAAAAACTTGGTATGGGGATTGCTACCTAAAGCAGCTTGAACCGGAGCGATAAAGTTGGTGGGAAAATCAGAGGTAACTGAAGTACCTACGAACTCAGTACCAACTATTGCTGAGGCTGGTTTAGTGAAATCAACTTTCAAATCGTGTACCCAACTGGAATGGATGTCTCCAGTGATCACTACTGGGTTAGAGGGCTGGCGCTGGTTGAGAAAACTGAGTAGCCGATTACGCGCAGCTACGTAGCCATCCCACTGATCTAAGTTGAATAATCCAGCGTCTGGACTAGGATTAAAATCATATTGAGCCAACATCGTTTGTTGAGCAATCACATTCCAGCGCGATCGCGATTTGTCTAAACCATCAAATAACCATTGCTGTTGCTCTTGGCCTGTCATAGTAGCATTCACATCAAAGGCTTGAGAACAACGAGGTTTCAATCCATCATCGCAAGGTTGGTCAGTACGGTACTGGCGAGTATCCAGTACGTTGAACTCAGCTAAATTACCATAAGTGAACCGCCGATATAACTGCATATTTGGCCCACTAGGCAGTGAAGAACGACGTAGTGGCATATGTTCATAGTATGCTTGGTAAGCATTGGCTCGCCTAGTCACAAATGCCTGCTGGCTTTGGTTCTCTTCGGGTATGAGGTTAGCATAGTTATTTTCAACTTCGTGATCATCCCAAGTGACTATCCAGGGGAAAGCAGCATGAGCAGCTTGCAGATTTTTATCGGTCTTGTATAGGGCGTGGCGGTTACGGTAGTCGTTGAGAGTGACGATTTCTGGACTATTGTGTTGACGTGGCCCACCAGATTCTGGCCCATACTCATAAATGTAGTCACCGAGATGAACAACTAAATCTAGTTCCTCATCAACCAAGTGCTGATAGGCTGTATAGTAGCCGTTTTGCCAGTCTTGACAGGAGACAAAGGCAAAATTGAGTTTTTTGATGGAGTTAAAGAGTGATCCAGCTGTACGAGTTCGTCCAATGGCGCTAACTTCATTGCCTACTTGAAACTGATACCAATACCAACGGTCAGGTTCTAGTCCACGTACATCAACATGTACTGAGTGTGCTAGATCTGGAGATGCAAGCGTTTTCCCACGTCGCACTACTTTCTTCATTTTTTCGTCTACAGCAACCCGCCACTGCACTACAAAATTTCTGAGTGGCATTCCACCCCCGTAAAGGGGATCGGGAGCTAGTCGCGTCCACAGCACAACACCATCCGGCAAAGGATCGCCAGAGGCAACACCAAGACTAAAAGGATAATTGGAAAACCTCGATTTTGCTGATACTGGATGCCATTGACTAGTCACAGCTAACCCTGTGAAGAATCCTGCACCCAGCAAAAAATTCCGCCGTTTACAGCGATTTGATAGCAAGTCGCTATCTATAAGTTCCATATCTACTCCCAGGCTGCTAAACCAAACGTGACGAACTTAGCAACCTACAATCAAATAATGATTAAGGTCATGTTAAGTTTCACATTTGGCCAAGCATCGGCTGGGAATCTTGTTTTTTACGAAAAAAGTAAAGGTTTATACCATTTTCCTATTCCCTGCGATGCACTGAACGTACCCCTATGGGAAAGCAAGCTACGCGCAGCGTCTCCGACAGGAGAAAGAGAAGTGTTCCCTTTCATTTGTTTTGACTCTTTAAAAATCCATTGTCAATCAAATAGGAGAAATAAGTACTTAATAACTCGTCATTGACAGGCGGACAATTAATCGCAGTATTTGTTAACCCATCGAGAGTATTTTGACAGTCAAATCGTAAAGAATGTGCGGTGAAGTAAAGTTCAGGAACTGACATTTGTGTTTCCGAAACGGGTTCAGATAAGAAATTGACAAAGGAATGTAATGCATTTTCTGGAGCATTAGGAACTAGATTTAATACTTCTTTGATCCAGTTTTTAAAGGGGATTTGTTGAATTGAATAACCAAAGATACGTATCCAGTTAATTAGTTCTTGCCATGACATCAATTGAGGATTGGAAAGGTGAAATACTCGCTTCAATGAGTTTTTTTGTTTTGATAAATGAACGATCGCCTTGCTGATGTAATCAACTGGAATAATATCTACTGGCATATTCCAATCGGGAGCTAAACCCATTTGAATGCAACCTGCAATGAGGCTACGTAAAAAATCGGAACGATTACAAACTCCTGTTTGACTGTGCCCTTCGATCCAGGTGGGACGGTAAATCGATGTTGGCAAACCCCGTTCGTGAGCGATCGCTACTAGCTTTTCTGCAACCCACTTACTTTGGGTGTAACCGTAGAGTCCTTGGGGGCGATCGGCTGGCTGTTCTGCAATGACTCGTGTTTCAGGATAGGCAGTTGGTGAGAATACACCAACAGTCGAAACAAAATGCACTGGTTTGACCTTTGTTTGACAAGCCAATCTTAAAACTTCTTGCGTACCCAAAACATTGGGAGCTTTGAGAACTGAATATGGGTAAACAAAGTTAACTAGTCCGCCATTGTGGTAGATGACATCAATCGTGGCTGTCAAAACTTGAAAATTTTCAGACGAGATACCCAAAAGAGGTTGGGCTAAATCTCCCACCACCGCAATAATTCGATGACCTTGAGTTTGATCCCAAAGTGAATACTGTTCTAAATTACTTTTAAGCCTTTGACTAGCTTCTTGAGAATTTGCAGCCCTAACTAAGCAATAGATGTTTGCTTGAGTTTGTTGTAGTAATTCGTGAAGCAAGAAAGCACCTAAGAAACCAGTTGCCCCAGTTAAAAGAATATTTGCTGGTTGATCAAGTGTTGGCATGAATGCAGTTTTAGGGTCAATTGTTGGATCTAAAACAGCTTCAGCATGTAGATCAAGGACAGAATTAAATCGAGTCGAGTTTCCTGATTGTTGAGCGACAATAATTTCTGCAAGTCCAGCGATTGTGGGATGTTCAAAGAAACTACGCAGAGTTAAATCTACCTGAAAAGTTTCTCGAATTTTACTGACTAGTTCAACCCCTTGCAGCGAGTATCCTCCCAAATGAAAGAAGTTGTCGTGAATACCTACTTGGGCAATCTTCAGGACTTGCAACCACAGATCGGCTAACACTATCTCTTCTTGTGTCCGAGCAGGTATTAATGCTACTGCAAGTTCAGGACGTGAGCATTCAGGCGCAGGTAAAGCCAAACGGTCAACCTTACCACTAGGAGTCAGAGGAAATTGCCCCAACAGCACCAACGCCGAAGGCACCATAAACTCCGGCAGTTGCGTGTGTAAAAATAAGCGTAACTGCTCAGTAGTGAGGGCGCTATCACCCAACACATAAGCAACCAAACGCAAATCTCCCGGTACTTCCTCCCTAACGATGACTACTGCTTGTCGCACACAGGCATGTCTTTCCAAAACCGCCTCAATCTCACCCGGCTCGATGCGATAGCCACGAATTTTCACCTGTTGGTCTGCTCTACCCAGGTACTCAAGATTACCATCAGGTAGATAACGAGCTAAATCTCCTGTTTGATATAAACGCTGCTTTGAGTCCCAAGGACTAATAATAAAACGCTCAGTTGTCAAATCAGCACGATGCAAATATCCTCTAGCCAAACTCACCCCACCAACATACAACTGTCCCACCACACCCACAGGCACAGCTTGCAGTTGGGCATCCAACAGATAAATTTGACTGTTGGCAATTGGTTTACCAATTGGGGGTAAGACTGGCCAATTCTCGACATCAGAAGTTAAGGTGTAGGCTGTGACGACATGAGTTTCCGAAGGCCCGTAGTGATTGTGCAGTTTCGTATTGGGCAGTTGTTCAAAGAATCTCGCAATTGCGGGTGTGATTCGTAATTGTTCACCAGCAGTAATCACTTCACGCAAGTGCTGAGGAATGATACCGTCTATCTGTGCAACCTCTGCTAATTGTCGCAGTGCCACAAATGGCAGAAATAATCTTTGGATTTGGGCATCTTTGAGGAATTCTAGCAGGCGACTGGGGTCAGTTCGCAGCTGTTGAGTGATTAGGACTAATACACCACCCCCAATCAGGGTGGCAAAGATTTCTTGGAAGGAGACATCGAAACTGATGGGGGTGAATTGTAGGGTTTTGGCTGTTGGGAAGGTCGATGTTTGCAGTTGCCAAGAAAGTAGGTTGCACAGGGGACGATGAGCCATGGCGACGCCTTTGGGTTGACCTGTCGAACCCGAGGTGTAGATGATGTATGCGAGATTGTCGCCTGTTTGGGGAATGTCGGGGTTGGTTTTTGGTGTGGTGAGGTTTTGCTGGTCTAGATATATGCATTGTGTCAGACCAGTTGTGGAGTTTTCCTCTAGATGGCTATGGGTGAGTAAGATCTCGGCTTGGGCATTTTCTAGCATCAAGCGGCGTCTTGATGCTGGATAGCTGGGGTCGATGGGTAGATATGCTCCTGTGGCTTTGAGAATCCCGACTATGGCGATGATTAAATCTAGCGAGCGTTCTAGGCAAATCCCGACTATGGTATCGGCTTTGACTCCCAGGTTGATTAAATGATGTGCTAGTTGGTTGGCGCGTTGGTTTAGCTGTTGATAGGTTAGTTGTTCTTGTGCAAATTCTACTGCTATTGCATTTGGTGTTTTCTCTACTTGTAACTCTATCAGCTTGTGGACACACTGAATTTCTGGATGATTGGTTTGAGTATTGTTCCAGGTGACAAGCTGCTGCTGTTCAGTTTGCGTTAACAACGATAACGAGGCTATTTTCTCATCTGGATTAGTTACAATGCTTTCTAACAAAGTTTGAAAATGCCCAATCATGCGAGCGATCGCATCCGCCTTAAACAAGTCGGTACTATACTCAAAATAACCTGTAATACCAGTTGGTGTCTGGGCTAGTTCCAGGAACAGGTCAAATTTGGCTGTTTGATTATTAACGCTCAAGCGAGTTAAGTTCAGATTTGGCACATCCCAAGCAGGCAAAGGAGCATTCTGTAGGTTAAACAGCACCTGAAACAGAGGGTTGTGGTTGAGATCTCTGTCTGGCTGCACCGCTTGTACAATCTGCTCAAATGGCAAGTCTTGATGAGCATAGGCTTCTAATGTCACCTCTTTGACTCTCGCCAGTAACTCTCGAAAACTGGGGGAATTAGATAAATCGGTGCGTAAAACTAATGTATTGACAAAAAAGCCAATTAGATGCTCCACTTTTGAGTGACGACGGTTGGCAATGGGGGAACCAACTAAAATATCTTCCTGTTTTGTGTACCGATAAAGTAGTGTTTGAAATGCTGACAACAGCGTAATAAACAGAGTTACGCCTTCATTGCGGCCCAAATCTTGAAGTTTTTCGCTCAAAGATTTGGGTAAAGTGAGATACTGGCGATCGCCTCGATAACTGGGAACTGCCGGCCTAGGATAATCTGTGGGTAGTTGTAGTTCTGGCGGTAGATTAGATAGTTGCTGTTGCCAGTAGGAAAGTTGTTGGTTATTAACTTCTCCCTGTAACCACTGCCGTTGCCAAATCGCGTAGTCTGCATACTGAATATTTAACTCTGCCAAAGGAGAGTTTTCACCCAAAGAATAGGCTTTGTAGAGTTGAGCCAGTTCCTCTAGCAACACGCCGATAGACCACTCATCACAAATAATGTGATGTAAGTTCAGAAACAGGATATGCTCTTGTTCGCTGAGTTTGTAGAGTGTGACTCGTAGTAATGGACTTTGAGACAAGTCAAAAGGCAGTTGAGCTTCCTTGACAATTACCTGCCAAACTTCAGTTTCAGGTAACTCATGTAAATCTACAACTGTCATCTGGAATCTCAAACAAGGAGCAATTACTGGGATAGGGTTGCCATGTATGGTTGTGAAACTGGTACGTAGCACTTCATGGCGGTTGATAATTTCTTGAAAACTTTGCTCTAGGGTAGTGATGTCAACAGAACCATTTAAACGAAACGCTTCTGGAACGTTATAAAAGGGATGATTGGGAACTAACTGATCGAGAAACCATAATTGTTCCTGTACATAAGAAAAAGATAAATTAGTTTGGGGCGATCGCAATTCAATAGGAGAAATTTGCAACTCTTGCGGTTCTTGCTGTGCTATTTCTAGATACCGGGCAAGTTCGTTGATGGTTGATAATTCAAATAGACGACGCAAAGGTAGTTCTACTTGAAACATGTCTCGTATCCGAGAAACTACTTGAGTTGCTAACAGCGAATGTCCCCCGATTTCTAGGAAACGATCATCAATACCAACTTGGTCTAAGCCAAGAACATCAACCCAAATTTTTGCCAACGCTGCCTCAGTAGAAGTTCGAGGTGCAGTCAAATTTTCTCGTTGATTTCTATAATCAGGCGCAGGTAAAGCCAGACGGTCAACCTTACCACTAGGAGTCAGAGGAAATTGCCCCAACAGCACCAACGCCGAAGGCACCATAAACTCCGGCAGTTGCGTGTGTAAAAATAAGCGTAACTGCTCAGTAGTGAGGGCGCTATCACCCAACACATAAGCAACCAAACGCAAATCTCCCGGTACTTCCTCCCTAACGATGACTACTGCTTGTCGCACACAGGCATGTCTTTCCAAAACCGCCTCAATCTCACCCGGCTCGATGCGATAGCCACGAATTTTCACCTGTTGGTCTGCTCTACCCAGGTACTCAAGATTACCATCAGGTAGATAACGAGCTAAATCTCCTGTTTGATATAAACGCTGCTTTGAGTCCCAAGGACTAATAATAAAACGCTCAGTTGTCAAATCAGCACGATGCAAATATCCTCTAGCCAAACTCACCCCACCAACATACAACTGTCCCACCACACCCACAGGCACAGCTTGCAGTTGGGCATCCAACAGATAAATTTGACTGTTGGCAATTGGTTTACCAATTGGGGGTAAGACTGGCCAATTCTCGACATCAGAAGTTAAGGTGTAGGCTGTGACGACATGAGTTTCCGAAGGCCCGTAGTGATTGTGCAGTTTCGTATTGGGCAGTTGTTCAAAGAATCTCGCAATTGCGGGTGTGATTCGTAATTGTTCACCAGCAGTAATCACTTCACGCAAGTGCTGAGGAATGATACCGTCTATCTGTGCAACCTCTGCTAATTGTCGCAGTGCCACAAATGGCAGAAATAATCTTTGGATTTGGGCATCTTTGAGGAATTCTAGCAGGCGACTGGGGTCAGTTCGCAGCTGTTGAGTGATTAGGACTAATACACCACCCCCAATCAGGGTGGCAAAGATTTCTTGGAAGGAGACATCGAAACTGATGGGGGTGAATTGTAGGGTTTTGGCTGTTGGGAAGGTCGATGTTTGCAGTTGCCAAGAAAGTAGGTTGCACAGGGGACGATGAGCCATGGCGACGCCTTTGGGTTGACCTGTCGAACCCGAGGTGTAGATGATGTATGCGAGATTGTCGCCTGTTTGGGGAATGTCGGGGTTGGTTTTTGGTGTGGTGAGGTTTTGCTGGTCTAGATATATGCATTGTGTCAGACCAGTTGTGGAGTTTTCCTCTAGATGGCTATGGGTGAGTAAGATCTCGGCTTGGGCATTTTCTAGCATCAAGCGGCGTCTTGATGCTGGATAGCTGGGGTCGATGGGTAGATATGCTCCTGTGGCTTTGAGAATCCCGACTATGGCGATGATTAAATCTAGCGAGCGTTCTAGGCAAATCCCGACTATGGTATCGGCTTTGACTCCCAGGTTGATTAAATGATGTGCTAGTTGGTTGGCGCGTTGGTTTAGCTGTTGATAGGTTAGTTGTTCTTGTGCAAATTCTACTGCTATTGCATTTGGTGTTTTCTCTACTTGTAACTCTATCAGCTTGTGGATTAATGCGACTTTACTAAGTTCGTCATTGATATCTGGGTTTTCTGTTGTCTCAACATCATAATAGCTATCATGTATCAGCATATACCGAGATTTAAAAAGTTATCAAAACTCTAAAATTCTAACGATCTTTTTAATACTAAAAGTTCAGTGAAAATACTTTACTTGTGATCTGCTGAATTGAGGTTCCAAATAGTCTATTTCCTGGGTAATGTGAAGGTTGTAAATAACATATCTATGATTTGAATTTGAAATACATAGCATAATCTATGTTTATATAAACATAAATATACTGAATAAAGTTTTACTTGTGGGCGATCGCCTGAATAGATATGCAAGTGAAAACACTTAAACGCAGAGGTATAACCAGTTTTATTAGCTGAGTCAGGGGTAGTTTATAGTAAATTTGGGTCAATTCCTTGTTGTTGTAATCTGGCTAAAAGTTCTTGAAGCTGCTGCTGAGTTTGTTCTAGCTGTTGTTGCTGTTGTGCGTTTACTTCTTCTGGAGTTTGGTATCTGTTACCATCTTGGTCATACCAAAACAGCCATTCTCGTGTTCTTCCTTGATAAGTACCCTGTTCTCGTCCAATCCCTAAACCAATTTCTGGCATCCAAATTTTATCGCCGAGTTGTAAAATATACTTACCTTCAACTAAGCGATAAACTTCTAAACGTTGACGCTTACGACGTAGCCGCGTTGGTGCATAAATGATATAATATAGAATGCCTAATTGAGCATAATCTATTTTCTTTTGTTCATATTCGCCATTGTAGGTTTGAGAAACCACTTCTAAAGCTAAAATGGGCGTAATCCCTTCTTCTTCCCAGAAAACGTAACTAGAACGTCCGTTTTCTCCAACAAAACGTTCAACACCTAAACTCAAAAACCCATCGGGGACTATAGCAGGTTGTAATGGTGTATAGTAAATTCCCATGTTGATACCGAAAAACCAGTCATCACGGGTTTGCCAAATCGAGGCTAAGATGGCTAACAATAAATTAGGAATCAATATTTGTAGTTCGTTATCCACAGGGGTATCATCAGAATCGGGTAATTCCGCTGATGAAGGTAGGCAGTCTAAGGGATTGTAGTTATACATAATACTTAGTGAAAGCGCGTCTCTACATAAATTGCATTTGGGGATATTAACCTTTAATCAACTGCTGAAATCGCTTATCCCCAGCAATCTCATCAAAATCTATATCTGTCTCTGCTTCTTGCTGATATCTAGGATTTATTTGAATTGCTTGCTTGAGAGTTTCTAAAGACAACTCTACTTGTCTTTGTAATGCATAACAAGCCGCTTTATTATAATAGGCGCTGCCATAATTTGGCTTAATTTCTAAGGCTTTGTTAAAGCTAATGATCGCTTCATCATCGCGTCCTAATCTGACTAAGGTATAACCTCGTTTATCCCAAGCTTTAAAGGAATTGGGTTGAAATTTGAGTACTTGATCAAATGAAGCGATCGCATCTTCATACTGTTCCAATTCTACTAGAGCTAGACCACGATTTGACCAGGCAACTATATCATCTGGCTTGACTCGTGTGGCTTGATTAAAAGAGGCGAAAGCTTCTTGATGTCGCGCTAAATTTCCGAAAGCAACACCACGATCACACCATGCTTGATGATGTTCAGGATTGATGGCAATAGCTTTATCATAGGAGGCGATCGCATCTTTGTAGCGTTTTAATCTTCCTAAAGTCATCCCGCGTTTAAACCAAACTACAGCGTTATCTGGTTGGATTTGGACTACTTGATTGTAAAGTGCGATCGCGTCTTCATATTGCTTTTGGGAAAATAGCATATCTCCCTCTTTTACATAATTATCCACACTCACATCCTGTGGTTGTGGATGTTGCTGTCTTTTCTCTTCAATTTGAGAATTATTAGTAGTTTGTTGTTTTAATTTTGCTGGGTTTAAATTCTTGGCGTCAGCTTCAGCCTGATTTGAGGCAATCTCTGTTAATTCTTGCAGAATTTGTTCTTTTCTTTGTTGAGCATCAAGTTGCAGTTCAGAAAGCTGAGAGACAAATTCTGTTTCTAATTTTTCTAACTTTTCTAAAATGAATAACTTTTGTTGTTGAGCATTCAATTGCAATTCTGAAAATTGAGAGGTGAATTCCGAGCCAGATTTTTCTAGATTCTCAATAATTTGCTCTTTATGTCTTTGAGCATCTGCTTGCAATTCTGAGATTTGAGTCGCAAATTCTGATTGTAATTTTACTAAACTTTCAATAATTTTGTCTTTTTGCTCTTGAGCGATTATTTGAAAGCTAGATAGCTGATATTTTACTTCATCGTCCAGTTTACCTAAATTCCCTAGCGTCAAATCTTTTTGCTGTTGAGCGTCAATTTGAAATTCTGATAATTTAGCAGTGAATTCTGCTTGCAAGGTTAACAAAGTTTCAATAATTCTATCCTTTTCTTGCTGAGTATTCGCTTGGAATTCGGATAGTTGATATTTAAATTCTCCATCTATATTTTCCAGCGTCAAATCTTTTTGCTGTTGAGCATCAATTTGTAATTGAGAAAGTTGATGAGCAAATTCTGATTGTAATTTTACTAAACTTTCCAGAATGCTATCTTTTTGTTGCTGAGCATCGATTTGCAAGGCTGATAATTGAGATCTAAAATCAGACCTTGATTTTGCTAAATCACCAATAGCTAGTTCTTGCTCTTGCTGCAACTCTAACTTTGAGTTAGATAATTCTTCTGCTAAAGCAGACGCTAAGTTTCCGAGATTCTCTAACGTTATATCTTTTTCTTGTTGAGCTACTGATGCTAATTTAGATAACTCAGAAGCGAATTGTAACTCTAGACTTTCTATATTTTTTTGAGATTTATGAATTTCAGTTTCTAATTTAGCTAACAGTTGTGTTTTGGCTTGTTCTATTTCCGATGTAGCTAAAGATAAATTTGCTTGTTCGCTTTTTAGCTGCTGTTGGAGAATATCAACTTCTTGTTGTAACTTATAGTTGATAGTTTTAACTTCTTGAATGATATTTTCAGAGTCTTGTTTGGTTGTGGTTAGTTGATTTTGTAATTTTTCCAGTCCTTGTAATTGGATCATGGCTCTATCAACAATTTCACGGATGGCTACGCGTCGCAAGAGCCAAAATAAAGCAATAATTGCAACTGGAAACAGACTTAATACAACCAACCAAACATTGACTAAGATAGTTGTATTACCAAAGGCGCGATCAAAGTTGGATTGTTCTTGCTCTCGAATGCGCTTTTCGGTTCGCAGTCGCTCCAATTCTTGCCGTTCTTGATTCGATATGATCTGGCTAGCGGATGGTGTAGCTTGTCCAGCAGCAATACCACTATACAGCAGCAATGGTGAAAAAGCGATCGCGCTTTTCAATACTAAAGCAAAGACTATTGAATTCTTTGTTTTCATACAACCATCCCGATTTATTGCTCAGTTTTTGGAGCGGCATACCTATTTCCAATCTATAACAGATACGGAAAATAGATATACTTAACGCATAGGCAAAATTACTCTAAAGGTCAAATTGATTCTGGGTTCTACCTTCTGTGATGTTTTAGGAATCTGGTGTTGCCAAAAATGCTGCGTTGTCCCAGCCATGAGTAGAAAACTACCATGTATTAATTCTACTTCTGCTTTTAAATCTTTTTTGCGCTTGTGCTTGAACATAAACTTCCTGGTATCACCAAAGCTGACAGAACCAATCACAGGATTTTTACCTAGTTCTTTCTCAGCATCGCTATGCCAGGAGACTCCATCATGGCCATCGCGGTAAAGATTAAGTAGAACGCTGTTAAATTTTAACTTAGCAATTTCCTCTATCCGGTCTTTTATCTGTAGCAAAGTTGGCGTCCAAGGTTCAGGTTCAAGATGGATACCTGAGAATGCATATGAGTGATTTTTATCTCCATACCAAGCAGTCTTTCTCGGCAAATCTATCTCTTTACCATAGATGTTAATTTTATCTTGTCGCCATTTAATTTCCTCGTACAGAACTCGAAAAAACTCGTCACTCTCTTGCTGTCCGAAGAAATGGCGATAAAAAGTAACTTCCGCATTTGGCATGGATAAGATTTCTGCTAACACCTTATTAATATTTATCTAAATTACCTACTCTACAATTAAAAACTAAAAACCTGAGATTACTTAATTATTCAAGAATTTGGCACTATTTTCTGGCATAAACTACTTGTGATGAGCATTTATGAAATGCTACCGTCTACAAGTGGGCACAGGAGTAGAAAAAATTCCAAGTTTATGAAGCGTAAACCCAAATTAGCTAGTCTCCAAATATCAATCATTAGTCTTAACTTAACATCTGCCTTGATTGCACCTTATTTTGCAGTTGCCGCACCACCAAAAACCCCAGATAAAAGCGTCAATTGCGAAATTCTAGTTGTGGGTGGTGGATTATCGGGTGCTGCAACTGCTTATGAGGGGTTGCTAGCAGGTAGAACGGTATGCCTGACGGAGATTACCGACTGGCTAGGAGGGCAAATTTCTGCTCAAGGGACATCTGCGTTAGACGAACGACCAACTCAACGCGATCGCCAATTCTATTCTCGTGGCTACCTAGAATTGCGAAACCGCATTGAGCGCAAATATGGTAAGCTAAACCCTGGTGGATGCTGGGTAAGTGATTCTTGCTTTCTACCCCGCGATGCTCACAACATTTTGACCCAGCTACTTAAAGATGCTGAAAAACGGGGTAAAGGTAAACTGCAATGGTTCCCCAACACAGTCATCAAAGACTTAGAAATTAGTAGTGATGGCAAAATAATTAATAGTGCTACTGCTATTCAACATCAACCAGTCAAAGGTTCACCACCCCTCAATACTTTTAGTTTATCTCAAAGCATCGAAGACGCTTATCGTTATGAAGACTCGTCTCGATTTACTAAAACCATTATCCGTTTCGTTCCCAAGCCAGTTCCAGGTAATGTTGCGAAATGGTATGTCGTAGATGCTAGCGAAACCGGAGAAATTATCGCCCTCGCTGATGTCCCCTATCGGCTAGGTATTGATGCCCGTTCCTACTTGGAACCTTCTTCTTCCAGTACTACAAATGACCCTTATTGCACACAAGGGTTTACCTATACCTTTGCCATGCAGGCAACCAAAGAACCGCAACCACAAACCATGCCTGCATTCTATTTACAATACGCACCATATTTTAGTTATGAATTAAAGCGACTAGCAAACTTTGATTTAGTTTTTACCTACCGTCGGATTTGGCATCCCATGCAGGGAAAACAAGCAGAATTTGGCGGCGTTAAGTTTACTGCTGCAACGCCAGGGGACATCTCCATGCAAAACTGGACTTGGGGTAACGACTACCGCCCTGGCACAGCTGCCGATAACTTGGTTTACACTCGCCAACAGCTACAAGCCACTGGACAGTTAAAGCCGGGGGGTTGGATGGGAGGACTGCGAACAGCAACCCTCCGCAATGCCGAAGAAAACGCCCTCTCCTATTACTACTGGCTGGTAGCTGGAACTACAGACTCTCAACTGGGGACAGGTGTCAAGCAACCACAGTCAAATAACCGCTTTTTATTTGGGTTAGATTCCCCAATGGGGACAGTACATGGCTTGTCAAAATATCCCTACATGCGGGAAGGACGCCGCATCATCGGACGTCCAAGTTGGGGACAAGCAGGGGGCTTTAGTATTTGGGAAATTGATATTTCTCGCCGTGACTACAATGACGAATATTACCGCAAGACTTTGCCAGCAGATATGTATCGCAGATTAAGAGCAGCACTTGCAGGTTTAGAAGCAGTGTCGGTAATTGAAGGTAAAGTTTCTCCAGATCAAGCACTACGACGCACTCGTTCTACAATTTTCCCCGATGCTGTGGGTATTGGTCACTATGCCATAGACTTTCATCCTTGCATGGTAAAAAGTCCCCCAGAAACCCCCGGTAACAAAGAACGTCCAGGTGAAAGGCGCGGTGCTGGACAAGCTTATCCCTTCCAAATTGCCTTGAGGGCAATGATTCCCCAAAAAATTGACAATTTATTAGTAGGAGGTAAAAGCATTGCCACCAGTCACATAGCCGCCGCCGCTTATCGGGTACACTCCTTCGAGTGGTCAGCTGGCGCAGCTGCCGGAACTGTTGCTGCTTTTTCCTTAAAAAATGCGATCGCACCCTACCAACTAGTCGATGAATTACCCAAAGCAGAACCACAACTCGAAGCCCTCAAACGGCTATTAAAGCAAAATGGTAATCCTACCGCCTTCCCCGATACATCTATTTTTAACCAAAACTGGGATAGTTGGCGGTAAACGGGAATTGGGAATTGTCATGACGCGACGCTCCTGCGTCGCTAACGCTGACGCTCGTACCTCGCTAACGCTTCGCTAACGCTATCGCAGACTCGCCACCGCTACGCTAAGGCATCAAGTAAAAATAAGTAGTGCGAGCATCTTGCTCGCGCGGGCAAGATGCCCGCACTACAAATATTAAATTGTTCAACTTATTTTTACACGAATCCTAACGTCATCTGTAATTAATTATTCTCCGCGTCCCCGCGTCCCCGCGTCTTCCCCAGTCCCCAATCCCCAGTCCCCAGTCCCCAATCCCCAATCCCCAATCCCCAGTCCCCAGACAATATACTAAACTAGTAACTTGTAGTGTAGTTTTGTAAAACCCTGTTAACTATAGTTTTATGGTTACGACACTTTCAGCAGACGTTTACGGGATGGCCACAGCACCAACTGTAGCTCCTGAACGGTCTAATCAAGTTGTCCAAAAGCCTTATCCCAATTACAAAGTGATTGTGTTGAACGATGATTTCAATACATTTCAACACGTCGCTGAGTGTTTGATGACTTATATTCCGGGGATGAGTAGCGATCGCGCCTGGGACTTAACAAATCAGGTACACTTTGAAGGTCAAGCGATCGTTTGGGTTGGGCCTCAAGAAACTGCCGAATTATACCATCAGCAGCTGCGTCGAGCCGGTTTAACCATGGCACCTTTAGAAGCAGCTTAATCATAATAATGGGCAAACCCAAAGTTAACAAATCTCAAACAGCTGCTCAAAAATCCGGTAGGTTAGTTTGGAATCACTCAACTCATATTTGCGGTCTCATCCCCATTTTAGAACGTCTATGCCAGCAAGATGGCATTCAAACCGTAACGCCTGGAGTTATTGGACGAGTTAAAGGTCATTGTCCACACATGCAACTGCGCGTATCTGTGCCCATTCGAGGTGGTTATAAAGTGATTGCACGCCAGGGTAAGACAGTGCAAGAAGTTTTCATTTTAACTAATTTGACACAAGAGCAACTCGAAACGGCGATCGCGATCGTTATGAAAGCTTAAATTATCTCAATCCTCAACACGATGTACTGCAAATTTGTGTAGTGGCAGACTGAGGATACAAGAAAAAGTTAAAAAATATGACAAAGCTGTAGTTATTTTCAAAGTTACTAGTATATTTTCCCATTCAGGTAAAACTACTTTCTCAATTGCAAAAGCAACACAATAAACTAACCAGTAAGAAAAGCTCATTCTCAACAGAATTTTCTCTGTTTCTTCAAATTCATCCTCTTGCTGCTTACCATCCCAAAGTATTACCAGCCCAACAATACAAGCTACGAAAGAAACAGCAACTACAAATTCGTGACAAAAAAAATTTATCGAATGCATTTGTGTTAATCCCAATCTTTTTCAATTGGAATTCAGTCTAAAGGAATATTCCTTGCAGATATACCAAATATTCACAAACTGCAATATTATACTGCATATTTTGTAAACAAATGCAACAAAAGATAAACTTGTTACTTAGTCATTGAACAAAGGAACTCTTAGAGGTTGTTTGAAAAGTCTAAATTCTGATATCTTGCAGCAGTCCCAAAAACCGCCATAGGTTAGAAACCTATGGCTAATATCTTGCAGCAGTTCCAAAAACCGCCATAGGTTAGAAACCTATGGCTAATAGCAAAAGTCCTCTCAAGAGGACTAAATCTCACAAAAAGCATAGATTTTAGTCCACTTAAGTGGACTTGACCTATTAGACAGAGAATTTATTCTCTGGCGGGAGATTGGGCAGGTGCAAGATCTAAGAATTAATACTAACCTCGGCGCTAACCTCGGCGATTAGAAATCGCGACTATACAGACAAAACCCACCTCCGTGGGTTTCAATAACTCGATTTTCCGTATTTTCCAAAGGAGGTGGACTTCGCTTGTGTAGTAGCGAATTATATTCGCCCAAAACTTTTCAAACATCCTTTTAAAAAACTATTAGCAATCTTGAGCTTCACAAGCACCAATACTTACCCAACTGCTAAAGCCATCGCGATAATGTTCCTTTTTCCAAATAGGCGCATTGTGTTTGAGAGTATCGATAGCATAACGGCAAGCTTCAAAAGCTTCACTACGATGTGGACAACCCACAGCGACTAAAACACTGATTTCTCCAACTTGTAAACGCCCAACGCGATGATGAATCACTACCCGATTGACATCAGACCAAGAGGAACGAATATCAGCAGCAATTTGATAAAATACCCGCAACGCCATTGGTTCGTAAGCTTGATACTCTAACGTCACCACAGGTTTACCATCAGTTTGATTGCGAACCATGCCACTCATCACAACCACCGCCCCATTACCTGGGTCATCGGCTTTAGTGTAGATTTCTTCCATAGACAATGGTGCAAAGCTGATAGCAAAGCTATCTTCAGATCTGGGTTTAATTGGCGGGGTGAGTGTAGTAGTCATAATTGGATGATGTTATTTAGCACTAATTTTTATGGGCACCATGTATATTTTCCCTGAAATGGGGGATGAGAGGGTAGATGCAAAGAGGGGGAGACGCGGTGAGTCCAGTGAGTAAAGGAGGGTTCTCCTCCGCAGACAACTGGCGATCTCAAGAGCGTAAAGCCTGCGGCATAGCTTCGCTTAGAGCGAGTCATCGAGCTTCACCCGTAAGGATGACGCGGAGAATAACCAATGACAAATAGACATCTGGTGAAATTAATTACGAATTACGAATTACGAATTACCAACAACCAACATGGCAGCAAGCCCTATAAAGAAATACACTGATTTTAAAGGGCAATTAGGTAGTGTAAACCCAGCATAAACCGCGTGTTTGACATTTTTCAGCTAATTCTGAAATTCTACGCAGATCACAAAGACTTTATTAATAACCTACTTTCCGGTGGGTTGCCGACTGTTGTACTAGCCGCTGGTAGCTTTGTCTGGTGGCTAAAATGGCGACATCGCCAGCGGCGTATTCCCCCGTCAAATTTTGCCTTTGACGTAATTCAACCCCAAACTCAAGATGTACCCAAGCAAATTCTTGGCGGCGATGACAAAGACCCTCTAGCAGACCGTAACATAGCTTATCAACAGCGTGTAGAAAATCGCCAGATTCGCCCGGAACTAGAACAACTGCTAGAAGAACATCGTTGGGTATTAATTCTAGGACGCACAGGACTTGGGAAAACGCGAGAAGCCACAGAACTAGTAAACCACCTCAACCAAACAGGCTGGACAATACTTTATCTCAAACCCAACGAATGGCTAGATATTCCAGCACGAATGCCAGCAGAAATAGACACAGACCGCAAGTTGCTATTTTTCTTAGACGACCTCAATCAGAAAATGCACCGTAGCCGCGAGGAAATATCGCCAGAAGCTGAGAAAAGCCCGGTTGAACGGTTTAAAGTCCCCTTGCAAGAACGATTACTAGATACTTTAGAAAGATATGAGTACTTATGCGGCAAAATAGAAATCCGCGTCATTGCTACGGCACGAAACGAAGAACAACCAAACTTTCCAGGAGAACCAAGCCCGTGGGCAAAACTGCAATGGGAGAAATACTCCAAGCTATGGCAACGGTTTAAAACTTTTGAATTACCACCACCCGAAAATGATGCCATCATTGGAGTTCTAGCGGCAACTATTCCCCAGACCAAAATTGTTGCCAAGGTTGAACAGTATCCCGAACTGGCTAGGCGTAATGATGCCACCTTTAGAAATGTCGTAGAAAATCTGCAACGTCTGCGAAATGATGACTTACCTTTAAATGTCAGCACTTACAAAGAAAGCCTTGGTCAGACTTGGGAAAAGCGTTATCAAGAAGCAGTGAAAAGATATCGCACTAGCCCCTATATTTATAATGCAGTAGACTTACTGCGACAATTTGACATCCCGCTTTATCGCTTTAGCGTGGAAGCAACAGCCCAGATGTTGGCAGGTGGCAATTTTAGGCAACGGCTGTGGTATCGCTGGCAAATCAGCACTGCTTTTAACTTCTTGAGTGATGCTGAACGCATCCTAGAACCCCGTGACGGACAAATTGAGGCTAAAGGTAAGCAAGTGGAAGCAGGAGAAAATATCTTGCGCTTCACCCGCTTAATTTTGCAGATAGCAGAAAAACATCAAGAAATTCAAGCTTCTCTGCTAGATTTTGCATGGAATCTCATCAACTCAAAACGCTATCAAGAGGCGTTAAGTTGCTTAAACAAAGCCCTAACTTTCACACCCGATTCTGCTTCTATCTGGTTTGCCAAAGGCTATGCGCTCTTTAATTTGGGAAGATTAGAAGAAGCGATCGCATCCTATGACCAAGCCATCTCCTTCAAACCCGACAAAGACCAAGCTTGGAACAACCGGGGTAATGCGCTCTTTAATTTGGGAAGATTAGAAGAAGCGATCGCATCCTATGACCAAGCCATCTCCTTCAA
>NZ_JCACKM010000031.1:0-25545 GCF_059505385.1 Desmonostoc vinosum | reverse complement strand
AACCGGGGCATTACGCTCTTTGATTTGGGAAGATTAGAAGAAGCGATCGCATCCTTTGACCAAGCCATCTCCTTCAAACCCGACAAAGACCAAGCTTGGTACAACCGGGGCATTGCGCTCTTTAATTTGGGAAGATTAGAAGAAGCGATCGCATCCTACGACCAAGCCCTCAAAATTAAACCCGACAAAGACGAAGTTTGGTACAACAAAGCCTGTTGTTATGGATTGCTAGGAAATGTTGATTTAGCAATAGAGAATTTGGAACAAGCTATCAACTTAAATCCCAATCAATGGCAAGAACAAGCAAAAAATAACTCTGATTTTGACACTATTCGAGAAGATAGACGATTTCAAGATTTAATTAGTTAATATTAATAAATAAATGTAAATAATAGATATTTTTATCTTAAGATACGATAAACACTACAATTAAGATCATTCCTTCGCAAACATATCATTTTCTCTTAACAATATGAACTGTGATGGTGCAAAGCGATGCAGACACGAGCGATTATATAGGATTCATATTTGATTTTGTAAAAAAATTCCGTATACCTTGAAAATCTCTCTTACCCCACTCCCTACTCCCCACTCCCTACTTACACCTTTTTGGTAAAGTCATGAATTCTGAAACTGTTAGCGAAGCGAGAATGAATTCAGGATGGGCGATCGCTTTAGGTATTTTGATGATTTTGTTAGGAATTGCAGCAATTGTAGAACCATTTATTGCCACTATCGCCATCACACTCGTACTCTCGTGGATGATATTAATTATTGGTATTGTCCGAATTGTCCATGCACTTCAATCACGGGAAAAAAGAGGTTTTTGGGCAAGACTATCGATTGGTGTTCTATACCTGATAGCCGGAATTTTACTGATTAGTAATATATTTGGCGCTGCCCTCTCCTTCACCTTAGCTTTGGGATTGATCATCTTTATTGAGGGTGTATTTGAGGTAGTTGCAGCATTTCAAACGCGACATGAACCCAACTGGGGTTGGGTGTTATTTAGTGGGATTGCAGCTATTATTTTAGCGATTCTGATTTTGGAGGAATGGCCTTTCAGCGCAGCGTGGCTACTAGGAGTATTCGCAGGGATTAATTTTTTATTCACTGGTATTTGGATGATTATGCTATCATTAGCTATACGTAGGCTTCCTAATGATCGGGCAAGAATTTAATGATATGAGCAAAACTTAGGCAGTGTCAAAGATTTTTGGTTAATTGAGAAAAATACGAAGAAGCGATCGCATCCTATAGCAGTAATTCTGTATATTTTACAGGCGAACCGACAAATCTGCGATTCTATCCATAATTGGCGATCGCTCTCAATCGTACCAGCTAAGAGTGCATCTACTTGACCTTGATCCGCAATCAAGAGTTTATGAGCGCCGTAATTGATTAATATAGTTCCCTCAAAGTGAGGTTCTAGCAAAACCCTTAAATGATGGTTTTTAGGTAATTGTCGCTTAGTAGCAATCACGAAAGGTTCAATAAAGCCTCTAAGCTGTTTCACATATAATTTGCATAATTAGGGCAGGCAAGATGCCCACCCCACAAGAGTTTTATTTAATTTGATTATGTAATTTAGATGTTTTTTAGCTTATCCTACTTGATTTAAATCATATAGCGATCGCATAAATTATGTTTCTTCTCCTGCTCACTGCTCTCTATTTCCTGCTCCCATTTCCGCACCAATATCATCGCATTGCTGATCGCTCTGTTTTTCACTAGTCAAATTAGATGCACTACAGTTGAGGAATTGAAATTCTTTTAAAATAAAATAAACATTGTTGTTAAGACTACTAATAGTAGCAATGTTAGGTATATTTTGACTATATGCATCCCACAATTGAGGATAAATATTCAAATCAAGTAGATTTCCTACCACAACAACTCCGACAAAATTAGTTGTAGCATCTTGTGATTTTATAGTCGTCCAATGCTTTTGAGCATCATCACAGTTGTATTGCAAATCAAATCTGGATTGAACATAATAAACTCCTGGTTTTTTAGGTGCAGTTAGTGTGAAAATCTCTTGCCCTTGTTTCTCTCCACTGGGAATTTGAGCATTCATGATGCAAGCTGGTTGAGCTTGGTCTGGGATGCCTACTACAATTTGGTGAATTGCTCCTCGTAGCTCAGATTGTTTATCTGTTAGGAAAAAGTATTTGTATTCTGTAATTCCGTAAATTTCTTGACCAGGGGACGCAAATATAACATTAGGTTTGTGTTTCAAAGTTAATAGTATTGTTCCAATTAACGTTGCTGCAAATGTACTGAACAGTAAAACGACTGTGGAAATAGCAAGCCTTAGTCTTAATATTTTTTTCCTACGGGCTTTCTCTTGTCTATTTTGGCGATCGCGTAATTCTATGCAAGCATTAACATAGTCAGTCTCTAACTGGTTGAGAAAATTGGTGTGCGCTAATACCAAAGCATCGTCTAATCTTCCCCCCCGATGTATTAAGTAACTTTCGTCTTTTTGCTGGTTCTCCCACTCTAAAACTGCCTGACGGATAGTTTCGCGCAGTTGTAATTTGCTGCGGTTCTCGTCTAACCAATTGAGTAACCGAGGCCAATAGCGAATTAAGGCTTCATGGGCTACCTCTATTTCTTCTTGATTTGTAGACGCATCTATACCAGTAACTATTAATCTTGACCCTTCACCAGCTAATCGCTGTACCAACTGTCTAGTAACCGCCAAATCACCACCTACAGGCACTAGTTCCTCTAGCCAAACTCGCCGTCTTGTGTCTCGGCGTTTCTCTCCTTCGAGGGCATTTTCATCTAAGCGGGTGAGGCGAATGAAGATATTTTGAATTTGGTTTTGTTCTGAGGGTGAGAAACTATTGTAAACTTCGTCGGCAGTTTGTGCGATCGCCATTTTCACACCACCAATGGCTTCATACTCCACACACCGCAACCATCTACCATGTCGCCGTTTCCACAATTCCAACAATGCATGTTGTAAAAGGGGCATTGCTCCCGGCTCACCTTGGACATCATCAAGAATTGAGTTACTCAAGTCTGCTTCAAACCGTAACTTTACCAAGGCAGCTTGCATTTCCATTGCTTTTCGCAATTCGACAGCATCCATTGGGCCAATTAATTTTTGTCTAGCTTCCATCAAATCTTTTAAATTGCGGTGAGTCGCACACTCACCCCAAAAGTCTGCCCGCATTGTAATGATGACTTTTTGGTGAGGAACAAGGCTCAACAATTTTTCGATGAAAGTAACTCTCTGGGCCTCATCTGTGCAGAGTGTAAACAATTCCTCAAATTGGTCGATAACTAAGATTGCAGGCTGTCCTTGCACCTGGGAAAAGCTAGTTTGCAGTTGTTCGATTGGGTTAGTATTTGGTGTCATGTAGGCTAACTGCAAACCGGGTTGTTTTTCCTGTAGCTTGGGAATCAACCCTGCTAACACAACTGATGATTTACCACTACCGGAAGCTCCCAATACAGCTAAAAAGTTGTTTTCGGTTAACTTTTCTTGCAATTGGGTAATGAGTTGTTCTCGCCCAAAGAAGAATTCGCGGTTTTCAGCTTGGAAAGGATACAAACCCACAAAGGGACAACGAACATCATAGCTTGGTGGTTGCTGACCCAATGCCAAAGCATGGAAGTTGAGGTCAAGTATTTCCTCGCAGAGGTTGTTTACTTCTTGTAAAACTTGCTCTCGTTCCTTGAGGGTTTCTTGGCTCAAAGCTGTGGCATCTGCTCCCAGTGTGTTTCTCAGCTGCTGTGTTAACTCTGCAAACCTCTTTTCTAGAATAGGCGATCGCTGTGGCAATAACTGCACAAGCTGCTCTAAACCATACTGAATTTCAGCGTTAGTCAGTTCTCGGTCTAACTGGTCGCTGAATAAAAGTCGTCCCCCCAAACGGCTGAACAGTGCCGGCACAGTGACATCACCACGTTCTGCTAAAGCGGCTGTTGCCTCATGTAATGCTGAGTCTACCTCCCCAGACTGTTTAAGTTGGTAATAAAACTTCTCTGTTAGCGCCTGAGCTGTCTTGATAGTGACTTTCTCAGTCATCGCCACTACCGCAGGCATCCCCAAATCTCGCACCAATCGCTGTCCTAATCCCCCTAAGGCGGCTTCTGCTTCTGGGCTAGCACTCTCACAAGTACAGAGAAAAGTAAAATGAGGTAGCCCTCTGGCTCCCTTTAGCGATCGCATTCTTTCTATTAACCTGGTAGCTGTCACCACCTCGACTGTATTATCAGCTTTTGACCAATACAGAAGGGTTTCACCATCATCGATTACCCGACCGTGACTAACAATGTGTAGTATTGTATACTGTTTGCTGCGATCGGTTAGTTGAGTACAAAGTTCATCTAGAGTAGGTAAACCAATCGCACCATCAACTGTAGCTAAGACATCAACAGGAATATCCCCAAACCCTAAGCGCACACTTTTAACAGTATTTTCCACATCAAATGCATCTAATTTATACCGGATTGAATCCGAGGGACTGGCTACCAGTACCAGCGCTCTTAAATCTCGTCGTCCGATGGGGGGAAAGAGCCGGTCAGTAATTGCAGGAATGTAGAAAGAAAGAGTTGCTCGTTGATTGAGTGCTAATACTTGCCATTCGCCATCAATGGGGGCGCTGAGTCTTTCCCAACGTAAGGTTTTGAGTTCTTTATCTACAGCTTCAATAAATAGCAACACCCGCACCGTTTCCTCATTCTGACTGAGTGCGCGGACAAATCCATCACGTACTTCATCTCGTAGCAGCGCTTTACCCAAGAATTTACCGTAATCTCGTACTTGTCCTTGCAGACTAGTCAAATGCTGTAAATCTTCAGCACTCAAACAAAGATTACCCTCCAATCGCAACGGTAAGAGAACACCTGGTTGGGTATGTTCTACAACAATTGGCCAAGCATCTCCTGATTTGCGTTGAATGATAATCTCGAAAGTGTTCATTTTGGGAATGGGGAGTGGGGAGTGGGGAGTGGGGAGTAGGGAATGGGGAGTGGGGAGTGGGGAGTGGGGACTGGGGAATGGGGAATGGGGAATGGGGACTGGGGACTGGGGACTGGGGAGTGGGGAATGGGGAATGGGGAATGAGGAATTGTCATTGATTATTCTCCGCGTCTCCCTCATTCCCCGGTCACTGAGCGAAGTCGAAGTGCATCCCTAATTCAACTTCTTCAAGCTTTCAAGTAGACGAACTACGGCTAAAAGCGGGGTTTGAAGTTTTTCTTTTTGAGCATCTGAAGCTTGCTCGGCTGTGTTGGCAAACTGTTCTAGTGCTTGAATTAAGTTTGTCTGGACTTGCTGGATTGCAGATGGTTTTGCTGTCTCAATTATTGCAGGTGCAGTAAGTAAGTTTATTGAGTCTATGACTGGGCGATCGCCTATATAGTTGTCACCTACAACTAGTCGGACGGCAGGATCGCCAATGATGGCATAACTACGAGCATCGTTGTTTGCTGTCCACATGCTAGATAAAGTTGTCGGATTAGCGATCGCGCCATACTTAATTTCTTCTAATTCTGTACTCAAATCAGACGAAAGTTCAGCATAGCGTTCGTTGAAATACTCGACAGCAGAACCCACCGGATGACCATCTAGCAATCGTTTGAGAGTACTTTGAAAAACTGCTAACTGTTTACCAGTTTTTTCCCAAACGAAAGAGCAACCCCAAGCACGTTCCACATGACCGATGACGGCTAAAGCACCTCCATTGGGGTGACTGAGGAGGCGTCGGGGCAAAGGAGCAACAAAAGCATGGGGAGCAATCTCTAATCTTTCTTTAGAGGCTTTTCTGTGAGCAAATTCATCAAAACGGGGCGTACCAGCACCATAACAAGCAAAGTGAAAAGCAATTAAACCGAGCAAACGAGCATCCTCACCGATATCGTCCGCAGAGAAGTAAAAATCTTCGGGAATTGGTTTATTACCCCACTCACGTTGACCAGGCCAATCTTGACAAAGTAGAGCGCCCTGATGACGTAGTTGTCTCGCATCTCCATTGGGAAAACCCATACCATGACTGGCGGTGAACAATAAAGCAGGTGTTTCTTCACCTCCCAACAATTTGCTCAACCGCGCCTTTGTAGCTTCTTGTGCTAGTAGGGTTTGTACTTTCCAAGTATTTTCTTTTTGGCAAGTAACCATCCAATCGGCTAAAGGTTGAATCAAGTTTTCAGCACTGAGTTCAGTGGCTGCATCACCCTTAGTACGCACGCCGAAAAAGCTAGCACGGCGGGGCAAACTGAAGTTACCAGTTTCAGCTTGGACGACACTACGAGCATACTGAGCATACTCTTGTGGAGTATCAAAGTAAATTCGCCCCACTGCATACTGCACATCGAGTTGATATTGGAAGCGATAAGGAATAGTTTCTGGATCACCAACGATGAGTAGATAATAAGGCATTTTGTCTGGATCAGCAGGGCCAGGGCCGACTCCATGACGCGCTAAAAATTGATTCTTCGTCTCACCAGGGCGATAACCCTTGGAACCAGTGTATTCCCGATAGAAATGCTCGTGATGTTTTGTAGCTTGTTTTTGTCGATGCTCCAACAGTTCCTTTAGTGCTTCTTTGATTGCGGGATCGACATTATAGGCAAAGATAACTCCCCAACCTGTTTCTGCAAGGTTTTTTGGATCTACTCCTTCTATCGGTGCAAAGTCAGGTTCTAGTCCTTTGACGTGCAGATCCTTTTTCTGGAGTTCACTAATCTCTATAGGATCAAAGTCTTCACCTTGAGCAATCTTAGCAACCTGTTCGGGTGTCAACGGAGGTAGTAAATACTCTCCTGAAGCTCCATCAATACCGTTGAAATATAGCTCTTGTGTTAGTTGTTCTATACTCATCTTATGTATTTCCTTGAATGGGGAAAGGTCGAAGTATGGGTGTTTGTTATTTCCCGGCCACTGAGCGAAGCCGTACCCTGCGGGTTCTTGGTCTCCGACAAAAGAAGTGCATCCCCAAAAGGGTTTAACTACCAAAGGCGGCCGACCACATAGCATGGGCTACTTCAGGTTTATCGATGGCGTTGTGAGCGCCTATAAAATCTAAGAATTTATGAGGAACGACAATATACTTGTCACTTTTGAGGTTGTAAATCTTACCTGGTTGGAAATTGTAGGGTTCCTTAAGGGAGTGCATTTCATCATCGATAATGTCTAGATAGACTCCCTGGATTCCATAAGTTCCGACCCCACCAACATCAGGTAGTTTCTGATTAATATCAAAGTCTATGTCTTGACCCCCAAGTAATCCTAAGTTTGCAGCCGCAGGATATGCCATTCTCACAGCTTGATCATGTTGAGAATGGGTAGCAACAATTGGGCCTGCAACTTTGCTCTGGGCAATGATGGAGTGAAAGTAACCAGCAAGATTTTTTCTGTGGGGGATACTTGAGCAGAAAGACCAAAGTGATAAAGCACCTTGTACTAAGACCAGAGAGTTTACGGGACGGGTACTGATGCTATTTTTCTTGCTACCCGCAACGGTGGCTGAAACTAAGATACAGCCAAAACTGTGCCCCATCAGATGGAATCGCACAGTATCACCTGCCGCTTGTTGGAATTTGTTTAATAAACTAGAGCCAGTGGTTTCACCGATTTTACGAGCTAAATCTTTCATTTTCCAGAAAGATAACAATCTGGGTAGGTTCAAAAAGGAATCCCACGCTGACCTAAAACCATCGCCAATACCAAAGCTGACATCTTCGTTCTCTTCCTCTGCCAGAGTGGCTTGATATATGGTGTCGAGATCTAAATCCAAAGATTCGTTTTCGCCCCATGCATCGGCTTGTTCTATGTTGCTCAAAGAAGCTTCTCTAATCAATACCTCGTAAGCTGCACGCACCTCTGACGGTAGTGTATCAGGCGCAACTTCATACTCTACCGCAGCTGTGAAAATTGTTCTGAGTGCTTCTTTGGTAGCTTCAGTATTGGAGATGTTTTGAGCATACTGATTGATTAACTCTTCCTGAGAATTGTCTGTTATATCAAAAGATATAGATGATTCCGGTGATACTCCTTTGAGGTCTTCATTTCCCCAAGGTTTGCTAGGCCAATGCAAACCAACCAACAATGGACGAAACCCTGGTCGCAATCGTTGCATTTTTTCAATATCAGCTTGGTTGTTAGCCATCGCTTGAATCCACTTGCTGTATTGACTTTTTGCCGCAGGAATGTCGCCCTGCCATCCGTGACTCATCAAAAAGACATCTGTGATGGGATCTTTATGACTGGATAGGATATCTACTACCTTTTGACTGATTAGCTCTCCATTGTTTTCACGTTCTTTGCCATGAGCATCAAGAGTGATTAGATAGCATTTCAATGAAGTTCCAACAAATGTTTCAATTGCCATAAGTAAATCTTCTGAGTTTTGATTTAATGTCTTTTGATTATGTGAAACTAGTTACAGAGAGCTTTATGAGAGTTTTTACATGCTCACATAACTTTGTTGTGACTCGCTAGCACGTAAGTATGTATATATAATTGGATACATAATAACTTGCTTTTTTTGCGGAAAACCTGAGTGATAATACTGGGGTTTATCTCAGTTTTACATTTTGATTTGCATGGTAGTATTTCTGCGTGCGATCGCAATAGGCAAGAAACTTGCAGACAAAACAATATCTAATTTTTGAATAATTTATTTCTTAGAAATACTTAAATGAATAAGCTAAAAAACATCTAAATTACATAATCAAATTAAATAAAACTCTTGTGGGGTGGGCATCTTGCCCGCCCTAATTATGCAAGTTATATGTGGAACAGCTTAGGGGCAGGTTTAGCAAGATCCTCGTTAATCAGTAAACCCGCCCCTACTATTTTTCAGAGGTTTTTGGTATTTTCTTAATTACCACTGAATTTTGGACGCGATAATACCAATAAATACAGCAAGACCCAATGCTCTACGAAAATAATTAACACCTTCAAATAATTCTAGCCATGCCCAAGTAAACAAGGAGCCATTTGACAGTACATCCAACACTATATTTATATTGCCGCTTGTAAAAATTAGACCTAGTAAACTAGTTACTACCCAAACAATCAGCGGTGGGTTTGGCATCTGAGCTATAACAATTTTGCCCTCACTGTCACGAAAAGTCTTATCAATTAGTGTGTTTTCCATTTTTTTCAACTACCATTTAGCAAAAAGTTACCGATTAGCCTCTTAAGAACAGGCTCACATTTAATAAGATTAAAACATTGAGATAAATCTTTTTCCAAGCATCTAAGTGCTGAAATTTCCGGCTCTATTGTACTTGTTATCTAAATAAATACTCTGCTAGAGGATGTTTGAAAAGTCTAAATTAATACTAACCCCGGCGATTAGAAATCGCGACTATACAGACAAAACCCACCTCCGTGGGTTTCAAGAACGCGATTTTCCGTTTTTGTGAAATGGTATAACGACGGGAAGCGGAGTCACTTGGTTGAACAGGTTTCCCTGCGGGTAGCTGCGACCTGCGACCTGCGTTAATCACATACATTGAATTATTTCGCTAATTTTCTTACGAATATTGAAATAGTGTCTAAAGATTTTTCATATTAATTCGCTAGATAGATCAGAAAATTTTCAGATAAATCTTAATATGAGATTGTCAAAGCAAGTAAATCATAATTTAACAGAAGGAGCAGTACTCGTGTCTAACATAATCGCTTGGTTAATATTAGGACTAATCGCTGGCGCACTAGCTAAATTCTTTTATCCCGGACAACAAGGTGGCGGTATTGTATCGACCATAATATTAGGGATTCTGGGCGCTGTAGTTGGAGGTTATCTGGGTCAAATTCTTTTAGGGAGTAGTTCGGCAGCAGCAGCGTCTGTAGGGGCTTTATCAATTGGAAGCATTGTATTCGCAGTTCTTGGTGCTATGCTGTTGATTTTCCTGTGGGGTTTACTAACTCGTCGTACTGTCTAATCAAAAATTCGCAATTCGCAATGCTTGGGCTGCGTTCAGCAGCCATTTGCGGTTACGTTTTGTGAAGAGAATTTATATCCCAACACAAAACAAATAGGGATGGGGTCTTAAACCCCTTTTGGCAAGGATAAAATGACTTTAGAGAAAGAGCGAAGATCTGTAGGCGTTTTTGCTAAGCGCTCTGATGCAGAATTGGCACTTCAAGAACTGAAGGTTTCTAATTTCCCGATGCGTAAAGTCTCTGTGATTGCGCGGAATGCGGAGGAGCAAGAAGATATTGCTGGTGTTGAAGTCAAAGAGCATAGTGGCAATACGTCCAAGGAAGGTGCTGCGGCTGGAGCTATCACAGGCACTGCATTAGGGAGTCTAACTGGCTTACTTGTAGGCATGGGTTTATTGGCACTTCCTGGTATAGGGCCAATTATGCTAGCCGGGGCTGAAGCAACAACGATCGCTTCTACACTTTTGGGTGGTGCGATCGGTGCAGCTACAGGTAGTCTAGCTGGTGCATTGCTAGGTTTAGGAATTCCTGAGCAAAAGGCGAGGGTTTATAGTGATTTAGTCTCCCAAGGTTACTACTTGGTGATCGTAACGGGTACGGAAGAAGTAGTTCATTTCGCTAAGCAAATTCTCAGTAATCGTGGTATCCAAGAGTGGGGTGTCTACGAGACACCCATCTCTTTGAATAATCGTTACAAGTATGGTGTTGGTGTTTTTTCTACACTTCAAGATGCAAAGATAGCTCTGAGTATGTTGAGAGCAGCTGGCTTTCCTATGAGTCGTGTCTCTGTGATTGGTAAGAATACTATTACCTTATTAGAAGGTTTTACTGAGTTTCAAAATAGCTACGCTGCTTTTACAGTTCCTGATGATCTAGTCAAAGAGTACGAATCTCAAGTGTCTGTTGACAATTACTTATTAGTGATAAATGCTACCGATATTTACATGGCTGGTGCGAAAGCTATATTAGAAAGTAACAAGGTGCAAAGTTTTCGTATCTATAGCCAGTCTACTTTACTCTCAACATGAAAATAGTCATTTTGGAGTAATTGCCAAATAAATATTAAGTTTTCAAGCGTAATAATTGTATAATATTTCGTTAACAGAGTTTTTTACTCTGTTTTTAATTGGTTTTATCAGAAACTAGCATATATTTAGGTATGAGTTTGGCATAGGCGATCGCCAATTTTATCCATTAGTGATTTACATGGAATTAACAATCTATTACTAAGATTATTTACACGCAATATTTTTTAGCAAGGAGTTTTGGTGTTCCCTTTTAAACTGCCACTAAAATCCTTTTTGATAAGGAAATATCTTTCTCAAATAGTAGAATAGTAGTTTCATAACCTATCCTACCCATTTCTGGCTCTAAACCCATTTCCATTTTCACAAGATACGACCAACTTCCAGAATCAGACCGGTGATGAATGATGGTTCCAATACCACCGACAAATTCTACTGTTTGCCCTGTGAAAAATTTAGGCTGTGCTAAGATATCGGTTGCGTCCATAGGAAACTATATTTTTTATTTAGTTTAGATAGTTAAGGTTATAACTCAATGTCAGGTATCAATTTATCTATCGATAGATTTAACTAGAATATTAATAATTTGCTTCTTTTGAACTAATTTTTTTATCTCAAGGTTTGCTACAACATACTCAAAACTTCAGACTTATGAAATAGTGGTTTTAATAATTATCAATTATGTTTATCAAAAGATTGATTTTTGTAAAAAAATATGGGTAAATAGTTATATCAACTTTATGAAAATCAAAAATTATCAATTTTGTGAAGCATTAAAATATTTTTTTAGCTTCAGCAAAACTAAAATATTCATCAAATCAATAGTCCGATTCAGATAGCTGCAATGTTGAATAATTTGAAGATTAGAACCAAAATCGGCACAGCTTTTGCTTTGAGTTTAGCAATTCTGACTATTATTGGTCTGATCTCATATCAAAGCATCATAGAGCAGATTGAGACTTCACGCAGAGAAAAACATACCTACGAGGTGTTAAATCAGTTGGAAGCTCTGAAATTTCAATTGATTAATGCTGAAACTGGGCAACGTGGTTACATAATTACTGGAAAAAAGCAGTATATAGAACCTTACAACACCGCCATTCAACTCATAGAACAAAAACTCAAATCTGTTCAGCGCTTAACATCAGATAATTCTGACCAACAGATTCAGCTTGATATTTTACAGCCACTTATCGCTAGGAAGCTAGCTGAGCTGCAAGAAACTATTAGCATACGTCAAAATCAAGATTTTGCTGCTGCTCAGAAGATCGTCCAAGGGGATTTAGGTAAGCAGCTGATGGACGATATTCGCAAAATTATCTCAGCGATGCAGTCGCAAGAGAATAAGCTGCTCAAGCAACGTACTGAAAACGCACAAGCTGCTAGTCAAAAAACTGTGGCAACCATTGTTTACAGTATTCCTATCTTGGCTGTGATCCTAGTTGTGATTGGATATTTGCTGAATCGCAATATTTCCCAACCACTGCAACAAGTTTCTGGGGTAGCAGAAAATATTAGAAATGGAGATTTATCGGTTAGCTTACCAGATAGCGATCGCCGAGATGAAATTGGTCTGCTGGCAAAAACTTTTAACCAGATGATTGCCAATTTACGAAATACAACTCAAGCCAACGAGGAACAAAATTGGCTGAAGTCTAATTTGGCTGAATTTACCCAAATGCTCCAAGGGCAGCGAAATTTAGAAAGTGTATCTAGCCTGATATTGTCGAAGCTTGCACCACTCATTGGAGCATCCCATGGCGTTTTTTATGCGATGAACTCAGTAGATAACCAACCTCTGTTGAAATTGTTGAGTAGCTATGCTTATCAAGAGCGCAAAAACTTAGCAAATCAATTTCGCTTGGGTGAGGGATTAGTAGGACAATGCGCTTTAGAAAAACAAAGAATTCTCCTCACAGAAGTTCCTGGCAACTATATCCGCATCAATTCTGGTTTGGGAGCAGCAGCACCGCTCAATATTATTGTGTTTCCCACAATATTTGAAAAGCAAGTTAAAGCTGTAATTGAACTTGCTTCTTTTCAACGCTTTAGTGAACTGCATTTAAAATTTTTAGATCAATTTAGCGAAATCATTGGTGTCTTTTTAAATAATATTGCTGCCAATGTTCAAACTCAGCAACTACTTGAGCAGTCTGTAGCTTTAACAGAAGAGTTGCAAACCCGACAAAAAGAACTACAAGATACCAATCAACTTTTAGAAGAACAGGCACAAGAATTGGAGTCTTCTCAATTTCTCTTGAAGCAGCAGCAGGAAGAATTAAAGCAATCTAATGAAGAATTACAGCAGCTCAATGAAGAGCTAGAAGAAAAAGCAGAATTGTTAGAAGCGCAAAATCAGGAAGTAGCCCGCAAGAATCGAGAGATTGAGCAAGCAAGGCATAAATTAGAACAAAGAGCCGAGGAATTGGCTTTAGCTTCCAAATATAAGTCGGAATTTTTAGCAAACATGTCCCACGAGTTGCGGACACCACTCAATAGCTTATTAATCTTAGCGCAGCTATTAGGAGATAACGCTGAAGGCAATTTGAGCGATAAGCAAGTGGAGTACAGCCGGACAATTCACTCTGCGGGCAGGGATTTGTTGGAGTTGATCAACGACATTTTAGATTTAGCAAAAATTGAATCTGGAAATCTGTTGATTCAGGTTGAGCAAATTACATTTGCAGATTTGCACATAAATTTAGAGCGAACCTTTCGGCAAATTGCCCAAAATAAACAACTCGACTTCTCGATTGAACTAGACGATAGTTTACCAAAGACAATTTCTCATGACCCCAAACGTTTACAGCAAATACTCAAAAATCTCTTAGCCAACGCTTTTAAGTTCACCGAACAGGGAAGCGTAAAATTACAAATTGCCAGGGCAAAAGATACCAGTGAAGCGATGATTACGTTTGCAATTAGCGATACTGGTATTGGCATTCCTGCCGACAAACAGAAGATTATTTTTGAAGCATTTCAGCAAGCAGACGGCACAACTAGCCGTAAATATGGTGGAACTGGCTTGGGTTTATCAATCAGTCGTGAACTAGCTCATATGCTGGGGGGCAGAATTGAATTAGTTAGCCAACCAGGACAAGGTAGCACTTTTACTCTCTACCTACCATCAACTTATTCTAGTAGTGAGCTACCAGCTACTGAGCAACAAACCAGGAAAATTGAGGAGCTACCAGGTAATCAAAGAGCAGTTTTGACCCTAGACACAGACACATCATCTGAGATACTGCCTAGTTCGTTGATGGAAATTGCCGACGATCGCCAGATAATAGAAACAGGCGATCGCATCTTGCTAATTATTGAAGATGATGATAAATTTGCCCGCATCTTAGTAGATATGGCACGTCAACAGGGCTTTAAAGCGATCGCAACATTACGCAGTAAACAAGGTTTAGCCTTAGCACAACAATTTAAACCAAATGCAATCATGCTGGATATCAACATGCCAGAGATGGATGGCTGGACAGTGCTAGATCGTCTCAAACGCGACCCAGAGACGAGACATATACCAGTACATATACTGTCTGTTGATGAAAGACAGCAACGGGGGTTACAACTAGGAGCAATCACATATCTGCAAAAGCCTGTTTCCCCAGAAACCCTAACTCAAGTATTAACCGAGATTAAAGGTTTTATCGAGCGCAGGGTCAAAAATCTTCTAGTTATAGAAGATGATCCTGTGCAAGCTCAAAGTATTATTGAATTGATTGGTAACAATGATGTCCACACTACAGCAGTGAATACGGGAGCAGAAGCCTTAGCCACTTTGCGAGCGAATCCGTTTGATTGTGTTGTACTGGATTTAGGTCTACCTGATATGAGCGGGTTAGAGTTGATTGAGCAAATCAAGCAAGAATCCGACCTGATGAAACTGCCGATCATCGTCTACACAGGCAAAGAACTCACTCCACAAGAAGAAACCCATCTGAGGGGATTAGCAGAGACAATTATTATTAAGAATGTGCGATCGCCAGAGCGTTTACTTGATGAAACTGCCTTATTCTTACATCGAGTCCAGGCAAACCTACCCCAACGCAAACAGGAAATTTTAGAACAACTACGTCAAACCGACCCGATTTTAGCTGAACGGAAAATTTTAATTGTAGATGACGACCTGCGAAATATCTTTGCTTTGACAGGTTTTTTAGAAAGTTATCAGATGCAAGTATTATTTGCTGAAAATGGCAGAGATGGTATAGAAGTACTCCAAGCTAACCCTGATATCAATATAATTTTGATGGATGTAATGATGCCAGAAATGGATGGTTATGAAACCACCCGTGTTATCCGCCAGCAACCACAATTTTGCTCACTACCGATAATAGCCCTAACTGCCAAAGCCATGCCGGGCGATCGCGAAAAATGTATCGAAGCAGGAGCTTCTGATTACATCACCAAACCAGTAGATACCGAGCAGTTGCTGTCACTGTTGCGAGTTTGGTTGTATAGGTAAGAAGGGAACAGGGAACAGGGAACAGTGACCGACACTTCGGCATCTTTGCGTCCCCGCGTCTTTGCGTCAATCAAAACGCAAACTTACCCAGTCCCCAATCCCCAATCCCCAATCCCCAATCCCCAATCCCCCTACCGCCGACGGCCTCTAGTGCCAAAACCAGATGGACGACTGGAACGGCTAGGACTGGTACCACTACCAAAACGACTGCCAGAGTCACGTCTGGTAGAACTCGATCTGCTAGAAGGCCGCAAGGTGCTGGTGCCATAACCAGAACCAGAAGGACGATTATTTGTAGTGGTGCGTGGTGTAGTGCGGATATTAGAATCCCCAGGATACGCTCTTCTAATCGTTCCTGTGTCGCGGAAAGCTGTACGATTTCTCACAGCTGCGGGTGGTGCATTATAGCGACTTCGATAGCTGCTAACTGCTTGATCATAGCTATTGCCATATCCACCATAGCCAGTTAACACCCGACCTGATTGATAAACAGGGGGTACATAATACTGAGGTCTAAACAACGCATTTCCCAATGCTTGACCGGCAAGGCTACCCGCTAAAGACCCTGCAAAAGGTGTCCAGAAGCTGTTTTCTTGGCGAACTACAACCGTTTCCTGCTGTCCAGTTTGAGGGTTATTTCTGGTTTCAGTAACGTTATGGACGTATTCGATTTTAAAATCTTCGCTCAAGTATAAAACAGGCTGTCCATTCTCGACCTTTAAGTAAGGTTTCTTACCTTCTTTAATTTCTTCATCAGTCAACCGCGCCATTTGTAAATTTTCGGTTGTGAATCTGGGAGGCTTACTGTTGAGTAAAAATAAGGTATACGCTCCAGTTCCATCATCATAGGTTGCTTGTTGTACTTGATACTGACCATCACTCAGTTTGGTAGAAGCAGAAGTTTGGCTCACATTCCTTGCTGAGGGGGTAGCTTGATTTCCTCCTCCACAAGCGACTGTAGTTAAGCACAAACTCAAAGTTAAAACAATGACTGTAAATTTTCGTACTATGGTCATGAGCATTACATTATTGTCCTATTTTGAGCTTAACAAGTTCTAGATGGTGTGGTGAGTACGGACTACCCAACAAATTCAAATTATAGAGGAATCAGTTCTGGGTAATGTTGTAATAGTTGATCGCTAGTGAGTTCATCGCCCAACTGTGCTGGTGAGAAATGCACTTGGATTGCTCGTACTTTCTGTTTGTAATGCAAATTGATCAAAGCTTTAAAAGCTTCCTTGAGTGCTTGAACGTTAGAAAGGTCAGTTTCTAACTCTGGGACTTCTCCCTCATAAGCTACTGTAATCATCACAACTACGTTGCGAGTTACAGGTATGGATAAAGGTTCATCGAATCCAGCATCAGAATTCAAATCTGGTTCACTGAGATATCTTTGGGCAGAGTCGGTAAATAATTCATTGACATAATCTCCCGCCTCTCCTTCGTCCCAAAACACATCACCTTCATTGGCAGCAGAAAGCCAATACTCATCATATTGCAGCAGAGTTTGACTTAACTCCACTAATCCCTCTCCCACAACTTCCAAGTCCCCATCAGCATCGATCGCCTCTATTGCTCCACGGTTCAATACTCCCAAAATTGGTGCAACTTCACCTCCTCCCAAATGCAGAAACAGACGAAATACTACATAGCGAGTCTTACCGATCATTCGATTAAAAGTATCGCGCATCTTCATTTCTCCTTTTGTTTTTTGTCATCTAAAAATATTTCTCCCTACTCTCTACTCCTCTTATGGGTAGGTTTTTTAGATTTCGCGTTTTGGTTGACGCAAAGACGCGGGGACACGGGGACGCGGAGAAAGATTTCGGAACGGAAAAATAGGCTTTTTCAGACTGAATATGAAAAACCTACCCTTGAAAGACTCCCAACTCCCCACTCCCCACTCCCCACTCCCTATTTTCAATGACTCATCTAATGAAACCCTTTAACAAAATGTGCAACCATATCTAACTCAGGTAATGTGGAATTTGTCAATTTATTGGATATATCATCATAAGTTGCAGCATTGAGTATAGTACGATTAATAAATCTTTTCCCAAAGTTAGGGTTGTTATACACAATCAAAGTGTGAGCGCTGGAATTTGTTAATATTGTTTGGGTAGGTGCTTTACAAAAGTTCAATTTAGCAGCTATTCGCAGATTTTTTTTCATCTGTTTAATAGTATTAGCTAAAGTTGTGGTTTGCTCTAAAAGCTGAGTTAATTGTTCAAGAAAATTGGATGATTTGAGATTATCGCGGACATTAACTTCCCTGGTAATCATTTCCAGGACACGGGAAATATTGTTTTGAGTGAATGCTGCATCTTGAAAAGGAAGAATAGCGAGGTAAGCTGTAGGAAATAAAGCCAGATCACTATCAACTCGGAAAGTAAAAACAGTGCGACGTCGCCCACTTTCGATGCTTGGAGGCTGTTTTAAGCCTTGATACTCTTGAGAAATTTGGTAATAAGCGCCAGCAATAGCAAAGTTAGCTTCTTGTTCTATAGCTGCATCAATGATAATCCGAATTGTCGGTGGAGTTTCATTAAAAAATTCTCGTGAGTCTTCGGCATGGAACTTTTGAATAATCGAGCGATCGCCATTTGGACTAAGATCAACCCATTCACAAGTTATGCCTTCAGTTTTTAAACCAAACCTGTAGGTAGCGTAGAGTTTTGCTCCTGTTAAAGTTGCCCCTGTCAAGTCAGCACCAATCCATTCCACCTTAATTAATTTTGCTTGGGTTAGATTGGCATGGACTAAACTTGTGTTTGTCAAATTCGCGTTGCTCAAATCTGCCCCAATTAAGTTAGCCCCACTCAATTTTGCGCCGCTTAAATCTGCCCAGCGAAGATTTGCGCCGCTTAAATCTGCCCAGCGAAGATTTGCATTGCTTAAATCTGCCCCACTCAAATTAGCACGGTTGAGATTTGCCTGTCTGAGTTCTGCATCTCGCAGATTCGCACCGCTGATGTCGGTATTACTCAAATCAGTGGCATTTAAGTTAGCCATCTCTAAGTTTGCTCCTGTTAAGAACCCACCTCTTAAGATGGCTTCGCTCAAGTTAGCGCGGCGGAGATTTGCTTGACGCAGTGTGGCTTCTCGCAAATCTGCACTGTTGAGGTTGGCTTCAAATAGATCAGCGCGACTTAGTTCAGCGCGAATTAACTCAGCGCGGATGAGTGTTGCTCCCTTGAGTTGAGCGCGACTGAGATCTGCTCGAATTAAATTAGCTACATTCAGACTAGTATTGTTGAGGTTAGCACTGATTAAATTCGCACCGCTCAATCTCGCTACGTTGAGTTTGGCATTGCTTAAGTTAACTTCACTCAAATTTGCACCGCTAAAGTTGACTATACTCAAATTAGCACCGCTAAGATTCGCGCCACTGAGTTTAGCGCCACTGAGGTTGGCTTCAGAGAGATCTATACCACTAAAGTCTAAAACTCCCGCTGCATATTTTTCTAGCAATTCCTCTACAGTCATGAATGCTAAACCGCTCCTGCTAGGGGTGTAAGGGTGTAGGGGTGTAAGGGTGTAAAGTGTAAAGGTGTAGGGGACTTTAGTTTAGTGGGGCTTGAGTTCACCACTGATTAAAGACCACCAAATTATAGATTTGGTGTGGGTTGCTGTACCCTTGAGTTCTAGAAACAGGTGTACAAAAATACAATTCCCTCTCTTCCCTTACACCCTCACACCCCACACCCCTAGTTAATGAATATTGGAATTTTAGGACTCGGATTGATAGGTGGATCTTTGGGTTTTGATTTGCGATCGCAAGGACATCATGTTTTAGGAGTTAGCCGCCGTGAATCAACCTGTCAAAAGGCGATCGCCCTCGGTAGTGTTGATGAGGCGTCTGTTAACATCAGTCTGTTGGCAGCCGCAGAGGTAGTATTTATATGTACACCTCTAGCACTTATTGTTCCCCAAGTTGAACAACTAATCGATCATCTACCTACGAACACAGTTGTGACTGATGTGGGTTCGGTGAAAGCACCGATAGTTAAAGCAATTTCACCTTTATGGAATCATTTTATTGGTGGCCATCCAATGGCGGGAACAGCCGATAGTGGTATTGAAGCTGCACAACGAGACTTATTTGTTGGTAAGCCCTATGTGCTAACACCAGAGGCGACAACACCAACTTCTGCAATTACGGTTGTGGAAGAAATTGTGCGATCGCTTGGGGCTAATATCTACCATTGTCAACCAGAACAGCATGACCGCGCTGTGAGTTGGATTTCTCATCTACCCGTAATGATCAGTGCTGCACTGATTAGCGCATGTATCAATGAAACCGATGCCGATGTTTTACAACTAGCCCAAAAGTTAGCCAGTTCAGGATTTCGAGACACTAGTCGCGTCGGCGGCGGCAATCCAGAATTAGGTGTGATGATGGCGCGATATAATCGGCAAGCATTGCTCAATTCATTACAACAATATCGTCATAATTTAGACGAATTAATTAATTTAATTGAACAGGAAAATTGGTCAACTTTAGAACATAAGTTGCAAGCAACACAACAAGCACGCTCTAATTTTGTTCCAGATTTATATAGGAATCCTGTTTGATTTTTGAAAAAAATCAGTACGTACCAAAAAGCCTACTCCCTACTCCCTACTCCCTGTCAACGCAAATCAGTTCAAAAATCAAAGCAGACTACTATAGTTTTTGACTAAATTTTTTGATTCAAAAGTACTTGTATATGATATATATAAAACACGGTAAGCCTAGCAATAAGCCGTATTTTGAGTTGCAGAGGTACAGTAGCAGTGGGCATAGTAGTTGAGAACGTTTCCAAGCACTTTGGGAGTTTCCAAGCTGTTGATCAGGTCAATCTGGAAGTCAAGAGTGGTTCACTGGTGGCCTTACTGGGGCCATCTGGATCTGGTAAATCTACCTTGCTAAGATTAATTGCAGGTTTGGAAATGCCAGATAGCGGCAAAATTTTGCTAACTGGCAAGGATGCTACATATCAAAGTGTGCAAGACCGGAAGATTGGGTTTGTGTTTCAACACTATGCCCTATTTAAGCACTTAACCGTGCGGCAAAACATTGCTTTTGGTCTAGAAATTCGCAAGGCCCCAACCAAGAAGATTCAAGGGAAAGTAGAACAGCTATTAGAATTGGTGCAATTGACTGGACTAGGCGATCGCTATCCATCACAGCTTTCTGGTGGTCAAAGACAGCGGGTAGCGCTAGCAAGGGCGTTAGCCGTAGAACCCGAAGTATTACTGCTGGATGAACCCTTTGGCGCACTGGATGCAAAAGTCCGTAAAGACTTACGAGCATGGTTACGCCGCCTCCATGATGAAGTACATGTTACCACAGTTTTTGTCACCCACGACCAAGAAGAAGCGATGGAAGTTTCTGACGAAATCGTGGTGATGAATAAGGGACGAGTAGAACAAGTGGGGACACCAGCCGAAATTTACGATCGCCCTGCAACAGCATTTGTGATGAGCTTTATCGGCCCTGTTAACGTCTTGCCCAGTAGCTCAAAGATTTTCCAAAGTACTGGGTTTGATTCGCCACATCCAGAAATGTTTTTGCGTCCACAAGATGTGATTGTCGAAAAGGTAGCTAACGGTACTACTGCCCCCGCCAAGGTGAGTAGGTTAATACATTTGGGTTGGGAAATTCAAGTGGAATTAAGTTTAGATGATGGGCAAGTAGTAATGGCACACTTAACACGGGAACGCTTTGACGAATTGGAATTAGAACCAGAACAGCGGGTGTATGTCAAGCCTAAAGATGCTAAATCTTTTCCAATATATTATTCTATTTGAAGTTTCCTGGGTAAAAGAGACTGGGGATTAGGGATTGGGGACTGGGTGTAAAATCGTAAAATTATGGTAAAGGCTTTTACCCACCACCAAATTTTAAAAAACTTTTTCCCAGTACCCAGTACCCAAGAAAGTATTAGTATTTAAATCCAAGCGCGATCGCCTTCTCAAATTAACCTTCTACAATTTGGATTTCATTGAGTTGATTAATGACGACATCCGCACCTTGGACATGATCTGATTTACTCACCCAAGTAATTCCCACACAACCTGCGGCTTTGGCATGACGCGCCATTTGCATGTCGCCAACAGAATCTCCCACCATTAATGTAGCGCTGGGTTCAACTTCTAAGGCTTGGCAAGCTTGTAAAAATAGTATTGGATCTGGTTTACTTGGCCCCTCATCTACTCCCATCTCCAGCTGGATGTATGCGCCTAACTGGTGATGTGCCACAAAACTCTGGACTTCATTTGTTGTCGCCGCTGAAAGTATACCAAGTTTCAGTCCTGCTTTCCATAGATATTGCAACACCTCCAAGCTACCTACAAAAAGAGGTGCAGGAGCGATACCAATGTATTTTTCAGCCTCATCCAAAGCTTGACGGGCGATTTTTAAAGATTCAAACCATCCTTTACCAGTTTCAGCAATATATGCTGCTGCGGCTACTTCTGTTTCCCGACGACTTGCCACCGATATTAAACCTGCTGGATCTAAACTATTACTGTTGATGCCAAATGCCATTAATAACGGTTCACCAATACCAGGAAATTGGGCATCTATTAACCTGGCTACTTTTTGTCCAAGCGATCGCAGATAAACTTCTGAGTCTTCCAAAGTACCATTTTTATCAAACAAAATTGCTTGAATATTAGGAAAAATAATATTTTTACATTTAATAGTTGGCATATCAAAAGGAATAGGGGGAGAAATAAATAATTACGAATTACTTTGATTGTTTTTCAGAAGCTCCATTTGCGTAAGCTCCTCCTTTTGGTAGTTTTGGTAGGAGAGTAATCTCGGATGTTTCTTCACTTAGTAAATGCGGAAATTTGTCTGTATATACTCCGGCAATGGTTGTTTTATAAACCCCTTGTTGAGAGTTTTCTGGAGAATCTTTCAAGTGAGGATAACAGCTTTTTGTTGTTTCTTCATTGTCAGAAGGTGATTCCAGATGCTCTAATTTTTTTTCTTCTGGGGTAAGTAACACAGAACTGTCAATCAAAGGTAATGTAATCTTCACTGTTGTACCTTGATAAAGACCCGCACTTTCAAGAGTTATATTACCTCCCATAAGTTCAATTAAATTTCTGGAAATTGCTAGCCCTAGTCCAGTTCCGTCAAACTTGCGTGTGGTTGTTCCTACCATCACAAAGGGGCGAAATAGTTTGTGCTGTTGATTTGGATCAATACCTATCCCAGTATCTTTAACTGTCACTACAACCTGAGATTGACCAATATTGTGTTGAATTTCTGTAGAAATTGTAATGCTTCCTGTGTCAGTAAATTTAGTAGCGTTGCCGATGATATTAATTAATACTTGCTTGAGTTTTGCTGCATCTGCTTTCACGGCGATAGATTCAGTACCCAGTTCGCATTTTAACTGTAAGCCTTTTTGTTGGACATTAACCGATTGTAAATTAATTACTTCTAACAATACTTGTCTAAGGTCAATCGGTACTGTAACTACTGAAAGTTTACCTGCTTCAATTTTAGAAATATCGAGTAAATCATTAATAATTCCTAACAGATGAATTGCTGTTTCATCGGCACGTTTGAGAAACTCTAGTTCTTCTTCTCTGTTATCGCACAAATCATCTCGAACCAGGCGAACACAGTTAATAATAATATTTAATGGATTTCTTAATTCATGAGAAGTCGTAGCCAAAAATTGGCTTTTGATTTGGTTAGCAGTTTTTGCTTCTTTCCAAGCTATTTCTAGTTCTTCAGCCCAAGCTTTTAGTCGCTCAACCATTTGGTCTAATGCTTGTGCTAGCTGATTAAACTCGCGAATTTTGAAATTGTGGGGAATTGGTTGTGCGGCGTGATGGCTATGAATATTGAGTGCGTAATCTCGCAATTCTTCTAAAGGACGTGCTAGATAAGGGGCTAAATACAAAGATGCTAATAAACTTGCACCAATCAAACCAACTGTTAAGACTATAAGAATTAACTTAATTTCTTCTAAACCAAAAAGGGCACTGTCAACACTAGTAACTGCTAGGATGATCCATTTTTGTTGCTGCTGTTGCGTAATGGGATTGGCAATAGCCGTGTAGCCGGCTACTAATTCTTGATTTTTTGTAAAGTTGAGATTTATAGACTCGTTTCGACCGGCGATCGCATTTTTGACAATGCTTTGGAGTCTCACTGCATCTAGGTGTTGTTTAATATTGGTTCCAATTTTATTTGCTGATGGGTATGCCAAAATCGTGCCATCTTCCGCAATTACCACCATTGAACCTGTGAGCGATCCCAGTCTATTGTCGATTTTTTGGTGCAATGCAGTCTGAATACTTAAGGCGTAAACTAAATTTCCCCGACGATTAAAAACTGGGACTGTTAACACCAATCGCAGTTGATTTTGAGGATTCTTTTTACCTGTTATTCCTGCTTTTTCGAGAGGTGCTAATCTCACATCAACGTCGTCATTGCTTAGCTTTGGCAATTGAAATTCGGCAATTTGTTGACCACCACAGCTACTAGCTATAATCTCGCGGCTTGTCAGATTTGTGAGTTGAATACACTCAATCCGTGTTGGTAGTTGTTGTGCTAGCTGAGTGAGATATTTTTGTGCTTGTATAGACGAGCCTGATTGAATGACCGTTGTCTTGCTTGCACTGAGTAAATTGGTTTTTAAAGCAGCGATCGCATCGGTAATTTTCTCCCCTTTATTGATAGCGCTTTCTGTTAAATTTTGACCAGCAGTTCTTAATAAGCTAGAGCGTGCCTTGTTGAGGGCAACAATTTCTCCAACTAAGAGAACCGGAACAAACAGAAGCAATATTCTCGTTACTAAAATTCGACGAAAGGATGATTGACGGGAATTAGCCATCTATTGTCTCACTTCGCATCTGCAAACCACAACAGCAACGATATGCAATCGGACTAGCTAAAGGAGACATTGGATTAACTGATCAAAATTTCATTTTCAAGACTTAAAAATATCAAATTGCTATAGTACAAAAAGACACATGCTATACCAAAAATTTTAGATGATAGATTTAAAAGCGACTCGTGTTGCATATCGTTACAGTGATAAAATTAGTAAACAATAACTTGCAAGCATAAAGTGCTTGGAAAATCAATACACTAGCAAGAAAAATATTAAAACTATCAAACCAATCCAATGGTGCAACATCGTCCTCACACTACAGTTGTTTTAGCAATGAGTGCAGATGGCAAGATAGCGGATTTTAGGCGATCGCCCGCTCGGTTTGGTTCAAGGGCCGATAAAGCACACTTAGAAAAACAAATCGCTACTGCTGATGCAGTTTTGTTCGGTGCTGGTACTCTTTGCGCTTATGGTACAACACTTACAGTATCACATCCAAAACTGCTGCAACATCGAATTCAAGGGGGTAAACCTCCCCAGCCAGTTCATATAGTTATTACACACTCTGCCAACCTCAATCCGGAAATAAACTTTTTCAAGCAGCCAGTTAAACGCTGGTTGCTGACAACAGCAAAGGGGGCACATTCTTGGCAAGAACGCGAACAAATTCGCCTTTGCCAACAACAACGCATCCCGCCTATTAAGATAGAAACTCCCACACAGGAGCATCTGCCAAAATTTGAGCAGATTTTAGTCTTTGAAACATCAACGGGAAAAGTTGACACTCCCGCTGCTTTACAACACCTGGCAACTCTACATATAACACGCTTAGCGATCTTAGGTGGCGGTGAATTAGTCGCTTCGATGTTGGAATTAGATTTAGTTGATGAGTTATGGCTAACAGTCTGTCCTCTAATTTTAGGTGGTGCCACAGCACCTACACCCGCAGCAGGCAAAGGATTTCTAGCCCATCTAGCCCCCAAATTGCAACTTCTAGAAGTGCATACAGTTGAGAACGAAGTCTTTTTACACTATCGGCTGCAACGAAAGACATAGCAGTTTGCTTTGATTTTTGAACTAATTGCGTAGGTGGGGAGTGGGGAGTCTCTTATGAGTAGTTTTTTAGATTTCGCGTTTTGGTTGACGCCAAGACGGGGAGACGCGGTGAGACAGCGAGTAAAGGAGGGTTTCCCTCCGCAGGCGACTGCGTTAGCGAGCTTGCGAGCGTCACCCGAAGGGGGACGCAAAGAAAGATTTCGGAACGGAAAAATAGGCTTTTTCAGACTGAATATG
>NZ_JCACKM010000030.1:0-55438 GCF_059505385.1 Desmonostoc vinosum | reverse complement strand
TTCGCGAAGCGTCTCGTAGAGAAGCGGGGCGTAGCCCAACAAAAAAAATATTTATACAAGAGGTCTATTGAAAGCGGAACATCGTCTCAATGGAGGCGGTTATCAACCCCGCAACAACAAATTCGATGAGCGCATTGCTGTTCAATATTTACCATTCTCGACTTTTGCCACCTCCAACATTGTCTTTAAAACCGAATCTGGATTGAGACTCATCGAGTCAATTCCTTGTTCAACTAAGAATCGAGCAAATTCTGGGTAATCGCTGGGTGCTTGTCCACAAATACCAATTTTGCGTTGGTATTTTTTCGCGGTTTGTATGACCATCTTCACCATTTGCTTGACAGCCGGACTGCGTTCATCAAATAACCGTGCTACCAAGGCTGAGTCTCTATCTATACCTAGTGTGAGCTGAGTTAGGTCATTGGAACCAATCGAGAAACCGTCAAATACATTAGCGAATTCTTCAGCCAAAATGACATTACTAGGCAATTCACACATGACGTAAACTTGTAAGTCATTAGCACCTTGCTGTAAACCATTTTTTGCCATTTCTGCTAACACCAAACGGCCCTCATCGGGAGTACGGCAGAAGGGGATCATGGGGATAACATTGAGCAAACCCATCTCTTCCCGCACTCGCTTAATGGCATGACATTCTAGGGCAAAAGCTTCTTTATAACCTTCATCATAGTAACGTGCTGCCCCTCGCCAACCAAGCATTGGGTTTTCTTCATCGGGTTCAAATTGTTGACCACCTAATAGATTGGCATATTCATTACTTTTAAAATCTGACATTCGCACAATCACTGGCTTAGGATAAAATGCAGCTGCAATTCTACCGATGCCTTGGGCTAGTTTATCAACAAAATACTGAGGTTTATCATCGTAAAGTGCAGTGATTTCAGCAATTTTAGTTTTCGCAAATTCATCTTTTAATAAGTCATAGTAAATTAATGCCATGGGATGAATTTGGATTTGGTTAGCAATAATAAATTCTGTCCGTGCTAAACCTACACCATCATTAGGAATTGCAGATAAACTAAATGCTTCTTGAGGATTACCCACATTCATTAAAATTTGAGTGTTGGTGTGGGGCAAGTTTTCTAAAGGAACTTCTTGAACTTCAAAAGGTAATAAGCCTGGATAAACTTTTCCTTCTTCTCCTTCCGCACAAGAAATCGTCACTTCTTGACCTGTTTTCAAAACTTCTGTAGCGTTGCCACATCCGACGATCGCAGGTACACCCAATTCTCTAGCAATAATTGCTGCATGACAAGTACGCCCACCTGAATTAGTCACAATTGCACTAGCGCGTTTCATAATTGGTTCCCAGTCGGGGTCTGTTCTTTCTGTCACCAACACTTCCCCCGCCTGAAATTGCTCAATTCGATGCACATCTAAAATCAAGTGTACTTTTCCTTGGCTAATAGCCTCGCCAATTGCGCGTCCAGTTACTAGGGGGTTTCTTGCTGACGCGGGGACGCGGGGACGCGGGGACGCGGAGAAATCTTCTATCTCCGCGTCTTTGTTCAATAGGCGATAACTCCGCAATACATTCCCCGTCTTCTGTGATTGCACAGTTTCAGGACGTGCTTGAACGACAAACAATTGATTGGTAATCCCATCTTTGGCCCACTCAATATCCATCGGGGTATAAATTCCGTGGACTTGAGAATAATGGTCTTCGATTAAAGCTGCCCAATTTGCTAGTTGTAAAATTTCTTCATCGTTGAGGGCAAATTTGCCTCTTTCGTGTAGAGAAACTGAAACATTTTTGATGAATTTAGAGCCGTCGTCATAGATCATTTTGAGTTCTTTGCTGCCCAATTTTTTATCGATAATTGGGCGAAACCCTGCTTTTAAAGTTGGTTTAAAAACATAATATTCATCAGGATTTACGGCTCCTTGGACAACATTTTCTCCTAAACCGTAAGCTGCTGTAATCAGTGCCGCATCTTTAAAACCGGTTTCTGTGTCTATGGAAAACATTACTCCAGAGGTAGCTAAATCGGAGCGTACCATTTTTTGCACACCGACGGCTAAGGCAATGCTAAAGTGGTCAAATCCTTTGGTGTGGCGATAGGAAATTGCACGGTCAGTGAATAGGGAAGCAAAGCATTTATGACAGGCGGCTAAAACTCCCTCGACACCAACAACATTGAGGTAAGTTTCCTGTTGTCCAGCAAAACTAGCATCGGGGAGGTCTTCAGCAGTAGCGCTAGAACGGACTGCAACATCTGTATCTGCATTGTATTGTTCGCATAGGCTTTGGTAGGCTGTGGCGATCGCCTGACGCAATTCTACAGGAAATGGTGTATGCATTAACAGCGATCGCGCTTTTTTCCCCCGTTCTCGTAAATTTTTGACATTTTCCACATCCAAGTCAGCAAAGAGTTGACGCAACTTGACTTCTAACCCGGCTGATTGAATAAAATAGCGATAAGCGTAGGCAGTAGTTGCAAACCCAGTGGGAACACTAATACCTTTGGGTGTTAACCGTTGAATCATCTCTCCCAAAGAGGCATTTTTACCACCTACCAGGTGTATATCACTAATGCCAACTTCATCAAACCAGAGGACTAGCGATTGTTCTTTGGAAGATGGATAAAAAGCGCTTTTAGATACTGTTTCCATCAGTATTACCTCCCAAGTTAATACTTTAGTGATCTGGCGATCGTTGGCTTGTTGATTAATTAAGTATAATTGGTGAATAATGTGTGCTTAAACACAAAAATCCCAACTAATAAATTCTGATATCAAAAGTTAACAAACTACTAAATTTCGTAAGTAATTAATGATTCCTTTGGGATCACCATAACAAAAAAAATTAAATTTGGCTTTGAAATTACGAATTACGCGCTTCGCAGCGGTAGCGACGAAGGAGCGTCATTATGAATTACGAATTACGAATTACGAATTATTTAATTATGCTAACTTGCGCGCAATGAACGCTACATGACCTTTTGGAAGTTGGTATCGACCATAACAACGAATTGTTTGCACACGGAAGCCAACACGCCGCAGTTCACTAGCGATCGATGTGGCTCTGTATAATTGCAGATAGTGTACTTCTTGGGAGCGTCTATAATGTTCGCCAACCTGGCGGAAACTGGTAATTCTACGAGTCAAAGTTCCCTGCTGAGGATTATCTTCTTTTTCAACTAATACCGCCCAATCTTTGCTGATAGTGTAATTCCTCACTTTAGCGTTTGGTGTTACCTGTCCCATCTCCGCGACATCGAAGACGAATACACCTCCAGGAATTAAAGCATCATATATGCGATGGAATAACTTGACAAGGGTTTGGCGATCGCTATCTGCATCAAATAGGTAACTAAGACATTCACTAATCGACGTGACAGCATGACATGGCGGAAGATCAATTTTGAATAGTGAATCAATTCTAAATTCTGCCTCTGGAACTCTTTCTCGTGCAATAGCAATCATCGACTCGGAGATATCAACTCCCAGAACTTGATAATTAGCCTTAATGAGTTCTTGTGCCCATAATCCGCTACCACAACCCAAGTCAACTACTAAACCACAACGCAATTTGCTTTGCTCTAGAATTTCCAGAATACCAGGAGCAGACTTAAGAGCAAAGTCACGGAAACCGACATCATGAATAAACGCGAGATCCTCTTTATACCACTCATTCATAATTATGACCTTAGCATCAGTAATCTAACTTAAATTACTTAACTGAAATTTTCTGCCAATACCCTCTACAGGGTTGGTAAGGCCCAGTCCGTATTATTTCTAAATAAATAAAGCCTTAATTGCAAGCGTTTGTGGTTCACACTCTAGTGCTTTTGAAAAATCACGACTAAAGTCCCGACTCCGAACGTACTTTGAGAATGGTAAAACTATGCAAAAAATTCTGGATTCAGAACTTGCTCAATAGTGAAAGGACGCTCAGAAGGAAAAGCTTCTATTGGTTTTTGAGTTTCCTTTGCTGCATCTCGACGGGCACGCTGATAATATTTCTGTGTCCATAACAGAAAGTCTTGCTCATAGCTTTTTGCATCGCTCATCAACGATCGCTCTTGTTTCCTTAATGAAATATCTTACATCGTTAAGCAATTGCCGCGCGATCGCTCTACGGTAAAAACTCAACATCCAAAATTTGAGCAGTATTATATGGACAATCCGCAGGAAAAGTATCCATTACTAAATTCGTTTCATGAGTAGCTGCTTTCTTACTCCGACGATAGCAGTCAGCTAAAACCTCTTCAACATAAAGTCTGAGACTGGAACTATCAACTAGTAAATCTTCAATCCGATTGCGTTGTTCATCAATCGTGTTCAACCAAGAACTACTGCGTAAATTCGGCTGGAATTGCCACTTGAGTAAGTGTTGTAACAACACCTCCAAACGACTTTTCAATTCGCGTCTATCGGATTTACCCAAGCTTTCGATTTCCTCACTCACAGCCTCCCAATCTATTTGTTCCAACTTACCAGCACGAATCAGTTCTAGAGTTTGTTCTGTCCATGCGACAAAATCTTGCTCATACAACCGGGTTTTGGCAATTGAGGTCATAATTTTTCGTAACAATTCTATGGGAAACTTCTAAGTGTGTAGTGCAGCATCATCACCTCACTACCAAGTGTAGTATTAATCGCATAAGTAACTCTCCATAGCTTTACTAACGAAACCTAGCAATTAATTCTTCACGAGATAATTGCAACAGTAAAGGAGTAAATTCTTCTGGTGATAATGCTAGTAAAGGTACAATAATTGCTTGCAGTTCATCATCTAATTCACCAAAGCGAACCTTGAGTAAATTTTCTACTACCAACCGTTCCCCTTGCTGAATACCAGTTTGAATACCAGTTTGAATACCAGTTTGAATACCAGTTTGTAGTCCTTGTTGTTCCCCTTCTTTAAAAGCCTGTTCTCGGTCTTGTTGATAAAGTGGTGCTAATCGCATAACTAACTCCCTATCATCTGCGTCTTGATTTTGATTTAATTGTAAGTTTTGTCGCAAATTGTATAGTAATTCTAACGCAGCTAGGCGAAAAGGATTATCGGGATTTAGCGCTTCTAATTCATCTATTGCCCGTTTTTGGACATTTCCTCTACCAATAATTCTTAACCATAAAGTTTCAGGAATAATGGGTAACTGATGAATTGCGACTATAGCTGTACGTAAATGTTGTGCTAAGAAATAAACTCCGGGTAAGTAATCAACTTTAGTGGTAGCACCAAATCCTGATAGAAGTGCTACTGATGCTGTCGGCGTCAGAATCCATAATTTGGGTATGTCAGATTCAACAATGCGAGTGTTATTTCGATTTGCTTGTCGTTGTAAATCGCTGCGTAACTCTAATAATTTTAAAAGACAATCGCAAATTTCTGTAACGGATGCAGCGTTACGGAAAGGTTCAAATAATGCAGGTGTGGTAGTAAATTGAGACAACAGTCTAAACGTTTCTGGAATAGTAGTTGGTTGTGATGTGCGGATGAAATAAACGTCTATTTGTCTGACTTCGCCTGCGACTCGTTTAGGTGCTTGGACTTCGCCGTAAGGGGTGAGTAATTGTTCGAGATAATCTTTGGCAAATTGGTCGTGAATGAATCTGGTCATGCTTTGGAACTTTGGCGATGTCACCCAGTTTATTTACTATTATCTTGCGATTTTTTCAGATAAGATTTTGCCCAAGAGTAGCGTTTTGAATCTTTTTTCAGTAAATATTCTGCGGCTTCATGTCGTTTATTCTCATCTTTTTTACTACTAAATACTCGTTTTAGTTCATTATCTATATCTTCAGTTTTCGCACCGCGTTCTAAAATCGTTAATTTTAATTGCTAAGTCAACAATACCTTACACTGTCCATGATGCCGCAATAAATGGTCACACAACACTAAAGCCACCATTGCCTCCACCATCGGCACAGCACGCGGTAACACACAAGGATCGTGGCGTCCTTTGGCTGCTAATAATGTTTCCTCACCTTCACGAGTTACCGTTTTTTGCTCTTTCCTAATTGTTGCTGTTGGCTTAAATGCAACTCGCAAAATGATGTTTTCCCCATTGGAAATTCCCCCTTGAATACCGCCAGAACGGTTGGTTACGGTGCGAATTTCCCCATTTTCATCAATATAGTATTCGTCGTTATGCTCAATTCCGGTTAATAGCGTCCCTGCAAAACCTGAGCCAATTTCAAACCCTTTACTAGCAGGCAGAGACATTACAGCCTTAGCAATGTCTGCTTCTAATTTATCAAATACAGGTTCACCCAAACCTTTTGGTACATTCCGCGCTACACATTCCACTACACCACCGACAGAATCACCTTGTCTGCCAATCTGCTCAATAAATCCAATCATGCGATCGCTACATTCCGCATCTGGACAACGGACGATGTTGCTTTCTACTTGCTCTAAGGTAACGGTGTTGGGGTCAACTATGCCTTCTAAATCTTTAATGCGCTTAACGTAAGCAATAACCTCAATATTACCAACTTGACGGAGAATTTTTTTGGCGATCGCACCAGCTGCAACTCTGCCAATTGTCTCACGTGCGGAGGATCTGCCTCCACCCTGCCAATTACGAATCCCATATTTGGCATCATAGGTGGCATCGGCGTGGGAAGGGCGATACTTTTGTGCCATCTCATCATAGTCTTGGGGACGAGTATCTTGATTCCGCACCAAAATGGCAATGGGTGTCCCCAGAGTTTTCCCTTCAAATACTCCACAAAGAATCTCACAGGTGTCCGCTTCTTTGCGAGGAGTCGTAATTTTACTTTGTCCTGGACGTCTTCTATCTAGTTCTACTTGAATTTCTTCAGCCGAGATTTCTAGTTGTGGGGGACAACCATCAATTACAACCCCCACACCACCGCCGTGAGATTCACCAAAAGTAGTAACGCGAAAAAGATGTCCAAAAGTATTGCCCATGATTCTGAGAAAAAGGATGCGGCTTATGTATTCTACAGTTAATTTTTGTTTTTATTCTTGTAGTATTTTTTGCTATTTATCTAATTTTTATAGAAATACTAAAAGCGCCCCCCCTAATTAATCAGGGGGGGCGCTTTATAATTCAGCTAACTTCAGTATTAACCGTTGATAGCAGGAGCAGTCAAAGCAACGGGGGTAACTTCACCAGCAGCTAAGTCTAAGGGGAAGTTGTGAGCGTTACGCTCGTGCATTACTTCCATACCCAGGTTAGCGCGGTTGATTACATCAGCCCAAGTGCTGATGACGCGACCTTGAGAATCGATTACGGATTGGTTGAAGTTGAAACCGTTCAAGTTGAACGCCATGGTGCTGATACCCAGTGCGGTAAACCAGATACCGACAACAGGCCAAGCAGCCAAGAAGAAGTGAAGAGAACGGCTGTTATTGAAAGAAGCGTATTGGAAGATCAAGCGACCAAAGTAACCGTGAGCAGCTACGATGTTGTAGGTTTCTTCTTCTTGACCGAACTTGTAACCGTAGTTTTGAGATTCGGTTTCGGTTGTTTCACGAACCAATGAGGAAGTTACCAAAGAACCGTGCATTGCAGAGAACAAAGAACCGCCGAATACACCAGCCACACCTAACATGTGGAAGGGGTGCATGAGGATGTTGTGTTCTGCTTGGAACACGATCATGAAGTTGAAGGTACCAGAGATACCCAAAGGCATACCATCAGAGAAGGAACCTTGACCGATGGGGTAGATCAAGAATACTGCTGTAGCAGAAGCCAAAGGTGCGCTGTAAGCTACACAGATCCAAGGACGCATACCCAAGCGGTAAGATAATTCCCACTGACGGCCCATGTAGCAAGCGCAACCGAGCAAGAAGTGGAAAATTACCAACTGGTATGGGCCACCGTTGTACAACCACTCATCTAAGGAAGCTGCTTCCCAGATTGGGTAGAAGTGTAAACCGATAGCGTTAGAAGAAGGAATTACAGCACCAGAGATGATGTTGTTTCCGTAGATCAATGAACCTGCAACAGGCTCACGGATACCATCGATGTCTACAGGAGGAGCAGCAACAAATGCGATGATGAAGCAAATGGTAGCGGCTAGCAAGGTGGGTACCATCAGTACACCGAACCAACCGACATAAATCCGGTTTTCAGTGCTGGTAATCCAGTTGCAGAACCGTTCCCATACGTTGGCGCTTTCGCGACGTTGAATGGTTGTGGTCATTGTTTTATGAGTGCTTTATGTTTGTAGAAATGTATCAGGTAATTAATTTTTTACCCGATGCATCTGAGTCTACATGAATTTTTGTTTACTTGATATTTTGCTTAACACTCTGTAACAAAAACTCTTGAAATGCTCATTTTAATGTAAATTTTTGATTACAAAATTTTAATTGACGTTGCTTAATTCAACTTAATTAAGAAATGTATTGAAATGTAAAGTTTAGTTTTGTTAGCGAGTAGCGGGGCGTTTAACCTATCCTGAGTGAATTAAGAATTACTATAGATTTTGAATTTTCCCTACCAAAATGTAGAGACGTAGCACTGCTATATCTCTACAAATTCAAATTTAGAATTATGAAATCAATTAGAAATCGAAATATATGTAAGGTAGGCTACCTTCAGGAGCTAATAACCAAACGGCGTAGAGGCACAAAGGTACAAAGACAAGCTTGACAGGCCAGTTAAACTCTAGCTTGAGGCTACGGTTGAAGGCGTAGAGTATGCCCATAAAAGCAGCTATGGTTAGCAGCACCCAAGCGAGTTGGTATTGACTCATATTTAAGACTTCTACGTATACCTTTTGGGCAAACTGTGCATCAGCAGGATATCCCCAAAGATGACGCAGCACTACAGAAGAGTCTTGGAGGTTAGGTAAGCGGAATAAGATCCAAGAAATGAAAACCATAGATTGGGTCAAAAACCAACCCACAACTATACCTATAGGATTTTGCCAGAATAGTTCTAAATATTCAAAGCGATCACTAAATGCATCTGTGAGTCGATGTACTGCTAGGGCTATGCCGTGGAATGCGCCCCAAACCACATAACCCCAAGCGGAACCATGCCAGATGCCAGCAATCAGCATCACTGTAACTAAATTCCAGCAAGTGCGGGCTAAACCCTGACGAGAACCACCTAAAGGAAAGTAAACATAGTTACGTAACCAATCTCCAAGCGTCATGTGCCAGCGTCGCCAAAAGTCTGCAATACTGGTGCTAAAGTAGGGGAAGTCAAAATTCTCTGGTAAAACTAAACCAAAAAGTAAAGCACTGCCACGGGCAATATCTACATAACCGTTGAAATCTAAATACAACTGCAAACCGTAGGCAAATGTAGCTAACCAGAGATCTGTACTACCTGCCCGTGGTAGATTGCCAAAACATAGATCTACAAAGATCCCCAAGTGATCTGCAAAAATTCCTTTTTTGACTGCACCTCTAGCAATCAACCATAATCCCTCTGCCACTCTATCAGCAGTTGGCAAATGTAATGTATTAAGTTGATTTGATAAGTTGTGGTAACGAGTAATAGGGCCGGAAATTAACTTAGCAAAAAATAATTTATAGGTAGCAAATTTGAGAAATTGTTCAGCAGCAGGGGCACCACGATAGACATCAACTAAGTAAGCGATGCACTCAAAAGTGAAGAATGAAATCCCCAAAGGTGCAATTAATTTAAAAGAGCTATCTGGTGAGTTGGCTGATAGCGGTAAAATTAACTTCATGAAGGGAGTTACATATTTAAATCCTAAGAGTAAGACTACATTTAAAGATATACCCAACCATAAAAGTTTTAATCGACGTTGATTCCAATCCGATTGGGCAAATTGCCATTCTTCATTGGAAATTTCCCATTCTAAAGAATGTTTTCCTGGTGAAGTGTTTTTCCCAATCTCTAACCCAAATCGAAAATTAATAAAAGTCAGTGCTAACAGCAAAGGTATGTATTGAAATTGTAAGGATGAGTAGAAAACCAAGCTAGCAATTAGTAACGTCCATAAACGTAATTTAGATTGTGCTAAAGACCAGTAAATTCCCAGTACACTTAGCAGGAATAAGCCATAGAAAATTGATATAAAACTCATTGGTTAGTTATTTGTCATTGGTCATTAGTTATTCTCCGCGTCCCCGCGTCTCCCTCATCTCCCGGTCACTGAGCGAAGTCGAAGTGCCTACTTCGCTGGCCAAGGAATCATTGGGTCATTGGCTAGCTTTTTCGAGACTTCGTATGCTCCAAAGCGGTTGAGGTGGCTGGGGTCGGAAAAGTAATCGTTGGCTTTTAGCCATTGTTGACTTAAGTCTCGATAAATGAAGTTGGGATTATTAGCTAAACCCGACATATATTGCTGAAATTCTTGTTCATGTTGTTTGCGTATTGGATCTAAATATTCTGCCGTGAGAGGCATGTTGATAAACACTAGGGAAATTTTGCGAGACTGGGTGAATTGCAGCACCGATTGTAGTGCAGTATCTTGTACGCCTCCTACTTGGAAAGATTTATAGTCGTTGTCGTAATTTCCTGATACTTTGGAATATTTTTGATAGTATCTAGCGGGGTTGAAGCGAATAGATAAAGGTAGGAAGCCATCAAAATCAACTGCTTGTTGGGAGGTGTCTTCTGTACCATCTGTTGACTGTTTTTGTGATGTGCTTGTGGGATGACGATCGCTCACTAAAGGCAACGAGTCTAATTGTTTTTGCAGTAAGATTTTAATCTGCTCGCGGTTTGGGTAGGTAGCAGAAACCGCAGCTAAAGCGTTATTTAACCACTGGTTGACAGCTTGATAGCTGTTTGTTTCCTGTTTTTCGGCTTTTGTCTTTTGCTCTTTGGAATTATTTGCAGAATTTGGGGAATTTTCGTTACTACTTGCAGTTGATGGTGTTTTTTGCAACGCTTTTTTATAGCCTGGTGATGATGCAATTGCCCTAAAGGTCATATCCTCACGACCACTGTTGAAAGCCCTGGCCCCATCTGCCCACAAAATTAGTTTGGGTAGTTCTTTTGGTTGCAATACTTGACGAATCACAAAGTCTACAACTTGTGCTGTGGCGCCATTAATACCAAAGTTAAATACATCAAGATTCGGATAACCCTGAGTTTTTAAAGCTTTAGCAAGTGCCTGGGGGTCAATGCCTCGCAAGGCGCGGGAGGAGCCAATTACCAACACATCGGGGGGACTACCAGTTTGAGCCAGACGCTGTTTATACAGTGCTAGTTGCTCATCTAATTGTCTAGCATTAAAGCTTGGCATTTGCGATCGCGCGGCCAACAAAATAGCGGTTGCGGTTGCCTTTTCTTTGAGTGGTGCGGCTGCCAAACTCCCAGATTGCTCATCACTTTGGGTAAACCCAGAATTATTAAATGCAGAATTATTTTGAGGAGATTTTTTCTTGGAAGTGTCGGTGAAAAATGCCATCCTCTGATCTTGCTGTTCTTTTCTTTTTTGCTTAGCAGATGATGGGGTTGAGACATTGGCGATTTTTTGTGGACTCGGTAGCGTGCGAGCGATGATTATACCTAAAATCCAATCGGTTTGGAGGGTGAGCAATAATCCCAATGTTCCCCATACTATGGCAACTTTGAGTCCTTGTGGATCAAAATTTGGCTCTGCTGCTTCTTGAGTTTCGGTAAACAGCTGGGTTCCTAAAAAGAATTTTTTGGCTGATATTGTCGCCGTGGTTAACCAATTTCTTGCTACTCCGGTAACGAAACTCTGAACTTCCTCTGTAGTCAGGTTAGGACGTAAAATTGGCTCGTCAGGATCACAAGTCACCAAATCGTCAATGTAATCAGTGGTGACTGCAAATTCTGGGATTGCCTCTGGTACTAATCTTTGGCGATGCTCAAAATCCACGCCGTAGTTCCAAGCAGGTTCTTTGTTACCAGCGCGGCGTCCGTAAACACGTACCCCTGCAATAGCGCGAAGTTTTAATTGACGGATGAATTGAGCTACTTTGCTAGCTACTTGCTTGCGCGTTGGACACACGGGAGCATCACACATTACGTGTAATAAGTCACCTTTGTCTAAAAGTAGTACGCGAATTCCACCAGTGAGCAAACGCCGATCTAAATCAGGGTTGAGTAGTCGTTCTAGTAAAAAAACGATCGCATCTTGATCGCCAGTTGTTGCCAGTTCCAGTGGTAATGTAGCGAGGGCGGGATGTTCCGTCGCCGGGAGGGATAGCCAATCAACCCAATTGGGCTGCTTGTCAGTAGTTTTTTGCCCGTAGATAGTGGCAGCAAGAATACCTTGGGGTGCGATCGCCTCTAGCAATGGTATAATTGCTTCTTGGCAGATTGTTTTATCTGGGGCTGGGGCAGTTTCTAAGGGGTCAAAAGCTGGCTTGCAAAAGATATGGAGAGTTGATTCTTTTAAAGAAGCTTGTACGGCTATTTTTAACTCTGACAATACCTCAGTTAATAGTCTGGCGATCGCTTGCACATCTCCCCAACGTGCCCACTCCTTCAGCATGACATCTGGTGGTGTCAAATCCACCCTTAAGCGCCAATCGGGTGCGGTTTCACCACTTACCTGCGAAACAATCACCGCATCTTGGTAGCCAGAAAGTTGAAGATGACGTAACTTTTGCGCTACTGGTTCAGCTAGTAATGAAGGATCAGGGCTATAGCTGGACTGACAAAATATCCACAGGCGACTTTCTTGGGGCTGATGCTGTTTAATTTTTACTTTAACTGACACACCCAAGTTACTGAGAGTTTCGCTAAGATAACGAGCAATGGCTTGTGGGTTTCCTTGGCGAGCCAAACTCTCATTGGAGACAATTAGCGCTCCACCTGGTTGTTTCGATTTGTCTGAGTTGACTAGCAGGGCTTGTTGCACCTGCTCTAAATGCCGATCTAATTGATTTAAGTAAACCCGATGGCACCATTTAGGTCGTGGTTGCCCCTTCTTTCGACCGTAGACAAATACTTGGTATATTGAGGGTTGTTCATTACTTGTTAGGGTATCCAAATCTGTTTGCTGTAGTGCTTGCAGCAAATCAGATAGAGTGCGCCAACGTTGCGGACACTCCATGCCTTCACAAAGAATGTGAAGGTCGTTTCCCCGCAACCGGACTTTCACCCCGAAAGTGTTGATCCCTGTTGCTTGGCTTACCCATTGTACTAAGGATTGCTGGCTATCTGGTAATACTGTTTTCATGGGCAGTGAACTTTACAGGAAGCGATGATTGGGGGATAGTGCCTGCACTTGTAAACTAGAACCATAGATGTATCACACTTTGACCTTTTTTTTTAACACTTTTGTTACCTTTGGAGCTTGCAAAATCGGCCAAGATAGTCATGTACGGTTGCAAGTCGGACTAACATTGAGTTTTGCGTTTATTTTACTCGTCTTCCTAAAAATAAGAAGTAGCTATGCCACCTGCAAACCAACAACCATCTGACAATTCTGGACTAAATCTGGTTCTGTTTAACATTCCCCAATTTCTACTCTTACAAATAGGTACAGCGTCTATACTACTGCTGTTGACTACGGAAAAAACTACTGGAAAAGCCCTCAAAGCCATAGGGGAAGCCAGTGAGGAATTATTTCGCGGCGATCGCTTACCCATTCTCGATTTTCCAGAAGATAACGGTACAAGTGTTGGTAACTAATTATACTTAAGTTTTGGCTTTCTCAGGGTAAACTCCATGAGTTTTCGGTGCAAAACTACCAAAAGAAAACAGCAATCGGCTTTACCAGCATAGAAGATATGAGTTACCTTTTATACTCTTCGTCTCAGACTGTGAATATATACCCAGCATCAGAATTATTTTTGCGTCATCGTCTACAAGTAGTCGAAGAATTGTGGGAAACAGTTCTTCGCCAAGAATGCGGTCAAAATATGGTGGATTTATTGCGACAGTTACGCGATTTATGTTCACCAGAAGGACAAGCTACTAATGACCAGGCATCCTCAGCTGTCAAATTGATTGAGCAACTGAATATCAACGAAGCAATTCGAGCTGCTAGAGCGTTCGCTCTGTATTTTCAGTTGATCAACATCATAGAGCAGGAATATGAACAACGGCAGCAATTGACTCGCTATGAAACTGAAACAGAAATAGATGACCTAGAAACACTACCCAATATTATCTATTCATCCAACCAAACAGAAGACGACACGCCTGTAAGTCGGGGAATAGTAGCAGACTTGCTCACCAAGAATTGGGTAGATAGAGCGCAAGGCAAACAAAAAGGTACTTTCGCCAGTTTATTTCCCCATTTATTTCATCTCAATGTCCCACCGCAGCAAATTCAGCGCCTCATTTCCCAACTGGATGTGCGCTTAGTTTTCACCGCTCACCCAACGGAAATTGTTCGTCACACCATTCGTGATAAGCAGCGACAAGTCGTAAGACTCCTACAACAACTCGATGCTCTAGAAAGTCGTGGGGGAATGGGGGGAGGATATCCTTGGGAAGCCGAAGACTTACGCGAACAGTTGCTAGAAGAAATTCGCCTGTGGTGGCGTACTGACGAACTCCATCAGTTCAAGCCCTCGGTTTTAGATGAAGTAGACTATGCCTTACACTACTTCCAAGAAGTGTTATTTGATGGCATTCCTCAACTTTATAAACGCTTCAAACACACCCTAAATAACACCTTTCCTTGGCTGGAACCACCAAGCAAAAACTTTTGCTCTTTTGGCTCTTGGGTAGGTTCAGACAGAGATGGGAACCCTTCAGTTACACCAGAAACCACTTGGCAGACCGCTTGTTATCAGCGCAAAATGGTGTTAGAGAGATACATCCGGTCAGTTAAGCAACTGATTGAATTACTAAGTGTATCGATGCACTGGAGTGATGTTTTGCCAGATTTACTGGAATCTCTGGAGTTAGATCAATCGCAGTTGAGTGAAGTATATGATGCTTTGGCACTGCGTTATCGGCAAGAACCCTATCGGCTGAAGTTGGCTTATGTACTCAGACGGCTGGAGAATACACGCGATCGCAATTTAGCCTTATATAAGCGGGAAACACCAACAAACGAAGATTCCCCAATGTACCGTTCGGGAAATGACTTTTTAGCAGAACTGCGATTAATTCAACGTAACTTAACAGAAACAGGTTTAAGTTGCCGAGCATTAGAAAATCTCGTCTGTCAGGTAGAAATATTTGGCTTTAACCTGACACAGCTAGATATCCGTCAAGAATCGTCCCGCCACGCCGATGCACTTGACGAGATTCTTGAATACCTGCAAATCTTACCCCAAGCATATAACGAACTCAATGAGGAGCAAAGAGTTGCTTGGTTAACAGGAGAACTACAAACCCGTCGGCCATTAATTCCAGCGGAACTGCCATTTTCCGAAAAAACCAATGATGTCATTGAAACCTTCCGCATAGTGCGATCGCTACAGCAAGAGTTTGGAATCAACATCTGCCATACCTACATTATCAGTATGTGCCGCGAAGTCAGCGACGTATTGGAAGTATTGCTGTTAGCCAAAGAGGCGAGACTTTTTGACCCCGCCATCGCCGTCGGCACGATTCAAGTTATACCTCTATTTGAAACAGTAGAAGACTTGCAACGCTCCAGAAGCGTCATGCGGCAACTATTTTCGCTTCCCTTGTATCGGGCCTTATTAGCTGGCGGCTACGACCAATTAGAGGACACGGAGACACGGAGACACGGTGAGACAGCGCTGCAGGAGGGTTTCCCTCCGCAGGCGACTGCGAACCCGAAGGGAGACACGGAGAATTTCACCGCGTCTATAGAAGACACGGAAACACGGAGACACGGAAATACAGGAAATACAGAGAATTTCACCGCGTCACCGCGTCTCCCCCTCCCCGCGTCATCTTCACCACTCACTCCCAACTTACAAGAAGTAATGCTGGGATATTCTGACAGTAATAAAGACTCTGGTTTTTTAAGTAGTAACTGGGAGATTCATAAAGCCCAAAAATCACTACAGCAAATAGCCGAGGAACATGGTATAAACTTGCGAATTTTCCACGGACGCGGCGGTTCTGTGGGACGTGGTGGTGGGCCAGCTTATGAGGCGATTTTGGCCCAGCCTGGCCACAGCATCAATGGACGCATCAAGATTACCGAACAAGGCGAAGTTCTAGCTTCTAAGTATTCCTTACTAGACTTGGCTTTGTATCATATGGAAACCATCACCACTGCTGTGATTCAAGCGAGTTTGCTACGGACAGGGTTTGATGATATTGAACCTTGGAACGAGATTATGGAAGAATTAGCAGTGCGATCGCGTCAACATTATCGTGCCTTAATCTACGAGCAGCCTGATTTTATTGACTTCTTCCATCAAGTAACCCCCATTGAAGAAATTAGCCAACTGCAAATTAGTTCTCGTCCCGCGCGGCGTCCCTCCGGCAAGAAAGATTTAAGCAGTTTACGAGCGATTCCTTGGGTATTTAGCTGGACACAAACCCGTTTCTTGCTACCTTCTTGGTATGGTGTCGGCACGGCTGTTCAGGAATTCTTGAACGGAGAGCCAGAAGAACACCTAAAATTGTTACGCTACTTTTATGTGAAGTGGCCCTTCTTCAAGATGGTTATTTCTAAAGCAGAAATGACCTTAGCAAAAGTAGACATTCAAATGGCACAGCATTACGTTCAGGAATTGTCTAGTCCTGAAGATAAACCCCGCTTTGAGAAAGTTTTTGAGCAAATTGCTAGCGAATTCTATCTCACAAGGAATTTGGTCTTACAAATCACCGGACACAATCGACTTTTAGATGGTGATCCTGTGTTGCAGCGGTCTGTGCAATTACGCAATGGTACAATTGTCCCTCTGGGATTTATCCAAGTTTCCCTACTCAAACGCCTGCGTCAGTCTCGCACTACCACTACCACCGGGGTTATCCACTCTCGTTACAGCAAAGGCGAATTATTGCGAGGAGCATTATTAACTATTAACGGTATTGCTGCTGGGATGAGAAATACTGGGTAATAATTAATTCGTAATTTCAGATATGAGTCCCTTAATTTATTGATGGAAATCATCAAACTTTTTTCTGGAATTAACAAATACAAAATTAATGGGCGAATTTGATGCCAAGAGGAAAAAGAAATGCAATTTTTGATTACAAACCCAAATTACTTTATCGGATTTTAATTACGAATTACGAATTACGAATTAAACTGACCAATGACTAAAAAGTGGTTCCAAATTGGGATAGTGGGTATATTTCTGTTCTCAGTTGCCCTGCGATTTTGGGGACTGGAACGATTCAACACCCTAGTGTTTGATGAAGTTTACTTTGCTAAATTTGGTAATAATTATCTTACCAATACGCCATTTTTTAATGCTCATCCGCCACTGAGTCAATATATTATTGGCATTGGAATTTGGATTAGTAGTCACATCCCTTTTGGGCATGATACCGTCAATGGGCTGACAGGTTCATTGCGATCGCCTTGGAGTTATCGTTGGACAAATGCCCTCACTGGTTCATTTATTCCCGTAGTTGTTACCGCAATTGCCTATCAGTTAAGTTATCGTCGTAGCTTTGCTTTGCTTGCAGGTTTGTTCACAGCTTGTGACGGCATATTTTTAGTAGAGTCTCGCTATGCTCTGAACAATATTTATATCGTGATTTTTGGTTTGTTAGGTCAATGGTTTTTATTATTGGCATTGGCAAACCAAAATCAAAGACGTACTTTGTGGTTAGTGATAGCTGGTGTTGGTTTTGGTGCGTCAGCAGCTACTAAGTGGAATGGTTTATGGTTCCTATTGGGTGCTTATTTCATTTGGGTAGCAGCCTGGGTAATTCGTGTACTACATTTTCTCACCTCATCCTCGGTTGGTGAGCGTACCCCTATGGGGAAGCAAGCTAGCGAGAGTGTCTTTGACACCAGAAGTCAAACCACACCCCCCTCACCACTCCAAAACCTAACTCAACTAAATATCTTCCAGATGGGGTTTTATCTAGGAATTATCCCTGGATTAGTTTACAGCCTAATCTGGATTCCTCACCTGCAACTAGATCAAAGGTTTGGATTTATCGAAGTACATCAAGCAATTTTGAAGTTTCACCTCGAAATGGGTGGTAATAGCACCAATGTGCATCCTTATTGTGCTGCTTGGTACAAGTGGCCTTTGTTGACTCGACCAATGGCATATTACTTCCAAACTGCTCAAAGTCTCACTGAACCATTACCTGTTGTGGGGCCGCCTTTGCCTTCTGGGACTGGAAAAATAGTTTATGATGTCCATGCAATGGGGAATCCGGTTTTGTGGTGGCTTGGTGTTGCTGCGATTTTGTTTATGGTTGGAATGCTAGTTGCACAAGTTGTGATTCCTTGGGTAAAACAAAAGCATTTTTCTGTACCTGCAACTGTTGGTGTCGATACTTGGATTGCTCTGTATGTAGTTTTAAATTACGCTGCTAACTTACTGCCTTGGGTGAAAGTGACAAGGTGCGTTTTTATCTATCACTACATGTGTGCTGTGATATTTGTATTTTTAGCGATCGCTTGGTTTGTTGACCAGTGTCTTCGCAGTTATTATCGTGAATTTCGGATAATAGGTGTCACGATAACATTTCTCATTTTCTCTGCTTTCGTTTTCTGGATGCCCATTTATTTAGGCTTACCTATTACCGCTGACGGCTACAAAATGCGGATGTTGTTTAGAACGTGGTATTAGTTTTTTGGGGAATGGGGAAGTGTGCTGAGCAAAGTCGTACCCCTGCGCTTAAGCAAGTTACGCGTAGCGTTTGGCAGAGAAGCCCACGAGGAATTAGAAAGATATTTTTCTAGGCGAGCGTTAAGAAGTGTGTCGAGGCCCACGGAGGAGAGATTAGACCTCTTGCAAAAGTCCTTCTTTGCGTTCTCTTCTCTGCGTCTCTGCGCCTCTGCGTGTTAGAGAAGCGGGGCGTAGCCCAACAAAAAAAATATTTATGCAAGAGGTCTATTGTGGTTAATAGTCAAGTTGGGGTAGGCACAACGTTTACTATCACTCTCCCTATAAACAGAATTTAAGCCAAGAGGCAAATTTTGAGCATAGTAAAATTTGATACAAACTGCTGAGATAGCAAATAATTGAGCGGGGAATTAGACTGCAATCTGATTCAGTCGTAGAGACGTAGTATTTGTAGAGATGTAGCAATGCTGTGTCTCTACAATAGTTTACTGGAATCGTCATGGTTAGCAACGAACGCGCCTATGCACGGATGTTGCATTACTAAGTTTTTTGTCTTGTGCATAACTTCACGAAAATAATCTGATACTTACATAAGTCCTGAATGAGCTACGTTGAGCTATGTATATATTCTTGGAAATCATACGAATATTGATACTAATTATAGTGATAATAGACGGTGATTATACACAAAGCTTGATTTTTGAATTAATATTTCAACATCGAAAATTTAGGGATTTTCTTCGGAATCAACAAAGATGATTTGTAGCTTAACCTGAGCCTATACAGAGTGACATATACTCTTGGGGGGGTAAGAACTAGCACCTGAAGGACTCATTGATACATTTGATAGTACTTAAGTAAATATCCTCTAAGTACAAAACATTTGTGTGTCTGCAAAACTAGTAAATTCTAAGTTTATGTCTGACTGCCAAACAAAACCTCAAACCAACTATCCTAGTACAGCAGGTGGTAAGTATTTAACACCTTTTCAGCGGAAACTGCTGCTAGAAAGTTTACATAAAAATTTACTTGAATCTTATCGCCAACGCATAGAAATCATGTTGTTGGCAGACGAGGGAAAAACTCAAACAGAAATTTGTCAAACCTTGGGGTGTTGTGCTGCGACAGCAAGACATTGGACGCACATAGCCCGCACAGGAATGGCGCACCAATGGCAAGATTGTCCAATCGGTCGTCCTAAAGCAGTAAATGACCAATATCTCAGCCGTCTTAAAGAACTGGTTGGTAGCAGTCCCCGTAATCATGGATATTCGTTTCGACGGTGGACAGCGAACTGGTTGCAAAAACATTTGGCGAAAGAATTTGGTGTTGAAGTCAGTGACCGACACATCAAGCGACTGCTGAAACAGATGGGATTATCGACACGACCCAAGTCGAACAATATTCAGGGTAACAATAATGAGCAAAATAATAGCTCCAAAATCTTGATTAGTGATCTGAAATCAGCCAATATTCCAGATAATTCGGAATTTTTACCCATCAACTTTGCAAACATAGAAAAAGACTCAGAGACTCATGGCGCAAAATCTATCCGCTCATTTGGTTTCTCCACAACAGTTAAACAGTACTCTGGGATGTTCTCTGGCCACAGAGGAGTTTCAACATTGTCTTCAACAAGCTAAGCATCTCAACCCAAAAGTTGGTAAGTTCTGGCAAGGAACCGATGTTGAGCCAGGTATCTACATCATTATTGCTGGTAAGGTGAGGCTGCTAAATAGTACCGATGAGTTAATTGCCACTTTGGAAGTTGGGGCCGCCTTTGCAGAATTCACCTTGTTTCCCGATGCACAGTTGCAGCCATATGCAGCGAGGGCTTCAGTTAATTTGCAACTATGCTTTATACCGGGTAAGGTGCTATGGCCATTGATGGCTAAATATCCACAAATTGAACAGCATTTGTGGAATCAAGCGCTATCTCGTTATCCCCAACAGACAGACTCAGACCACCCACCCATAAAAACCGAAGATTCTAGCAAAAACTATAAAATAACCAATTTGTCAAATAGTGCGGATTTGCCGCACGCTAACAAGATTAGCAAAGCTTATTTCCCTAGTCCGACGCAGCAAGTAGGGCATTTATGGCAACGGGTATTACGGCGCTATCCATTTTTTGCTCAACACAGCGCATCTGATTGTGGCGCGGCTTGTTTGGTGATGGTGTCTCGCTATTGGGGAAAGAACTTCAGTGTGAATCGCTTGCGGGATATCTCCAATGTAGACCGCAATGGTGCATCATTGCGGGGATTATTAGCGGCGGCGGAAAGCATCGGTTTCGCTACACGACCGGTAAAAGCTAGTTTAAAGCAATTAGCTAAGCAAAAATTACCTGCGATCGTCCACTGGGAAGGCAAACATTACATCGTTGTTTACGAAATTACCCCTAAGCATGTGATTGTCGCTGACCCTGCCATTGGTCAACGCACCCTCAGCCATGCTGAGTTTAATGCCAACTGGACTGGTTATACATTGCTGCTGCAACCAACAGCCATGCTCAAAGAGACTAAGGAGACTTCCACTCCTTTTTGGCAATTCTTTGAGTTGATGAAGCCGCACTCGTTGGTAATGCTGGAGGTATTTATTGCTTCGGTATTTATTCAGATTTTTGGACTCGTCACCCCGTTATTTACCCAATTAATTTTAGATCGCGTGGTGGTACAGCGATCGGAACTCACTTTAACAGCAGTAGGGTTAGGGTTGCTGATATTCAACCTCTTTAGAGTAGCAATGACGGGGCTACGACAATATCTCTTAGACCACACAGCTAACAGAATCGACCTCGCACTCATTGTTGGCTTTATTCGCCATACCCTCCGGCTACCATTGAATTTCTTTGAGTCGCGTTATGTTGGAGATATCATCTCTCGCGTTCAAGAAAACCGCAAAATTCAACGTTTCCTTTCGGGTGAAGCATTATCTATCCTCTTAGATTTACTTACTGTCTTTATCTATGTAGGATTGATGTTTTGGTACAGTTGGCAAATGGCACTTTTGGCATTGTTAATCATCCCGCCGTTTGCTCTGTTGGCATTAGTTGCTACGCCTTTTTTACAAAGAATCTCTAGAGAAATATTTAATGCTGTTGCCAAAGAAAGTAGCTATCTAATTGAAGCCTTAACTGGTATGCGAACAGTGAAAGCTACTGCCGTAGAACAAACAGTCAGATGGCATTGGGAAGAATTATTAAACAAAGAGATTAAAACCAATTTTGATGGACAAGTTATTGGCAATCGTCTGCAAATATTTAGTAATACAATTCAAGCATTAATTACAACAGGTTTGTTGTGGTTCGGCGCACATCAGGTAATTCAAAACCAGTTAACTATTGGACAATTGGTGGCATTCAATATGTTAGTGGGAAATATTATTACACCATTTCAACGCCTGAGTGTGTTATGGAATCAATTGCAAGAGGTTGTGATTGCGGTAGAACGGATTAATGATGTATTAGATGCAGAACCAGAAGAAGATTTACAGCATCAAGCACGCCAAAACCTACCACAAGTTAAAGGAAATATTCGCTTTGACAATGTAACATTTCGCTATCACCCAGAAAGTGACATTAATATTCTTGAAAATATCAGTTTTGAAGTAAAATCGGGGCAGATGGTAGCTTTGGTAGGACGTAGCGGTTCAGGAAAAACTACCATTTCTAAATTAGCTTTAGGCTTGTATCTCCCTACAGATGGCAGAATACTGATTGATGGACAAGATATTACTAGTATTTCTCTACGCTCTTTACGTTCTTCTGTGGGAGTAGTTGACCAAGATACCTTTTTATTCGGCGGTACGATTCGGGAAAACATCTGCTTAGCGCATCCTGGAGCAACTTTATCAGAAGTAATCGAAGCGGCACAATTAGCGGGTGCTGATGAGTTTATCAAAAAACTGCCGATGGGGTACGAAACCCAAATTGGTGAAGGTGGGGGATTATTATCTGGTGGACAGCGACAACGGATAGCTATTGCTAGAGCTTTATTAGGCAATCCTCAACTGTTGGTTTTAGATGAAGCAACTTCCCATCTTGACACCGAATCAGAAAGGGTAATACAACAAAACTTGAACACAATTTTGAAGGATAGAACTACGTTAGTAATTGCCCATCGACTTTCTACTGTGCGGAACGCAGATTTAATTTTAGTATTAGATCGAGGAATTTTGATTGAGAGTGGCACTCATGATGCATTAATGGCAAAACGAGGACATTATTTCTATCTAAATCAACAGCAGTTGCATGGGACAACATAAATCGTGAAGACTACGGCGTTAGTAATTGGTAATGGGTATCCAATTATCCATTACTCAACCGAAGTTCAACATGGATATTAGGAAAAGTTATGCCAGATATATTGAATGGACGAATCAGCGATACATTACCAGAAGAAACATCTTATTCAGAGATTGCCACTTCATCAATCTCAAATACGAAAAATGATGGTTGGTCTGATATTACTAAAGAAACACTTGATAGCTTACCTCGAGTTTGGACAAGAGGAATATTATATTTTTTAGTAACATTTGTGTGTATAATTTTACCTTGGGCAATACTCTCCAAAGTAGATGAGACTGGCACAGCTAGAGGCAGAACTGAGCCAGGGGATAAAACAATTAAGCTTGATGCAGCTGTTGCTGGCACAGTTGCCGAAATACGAGTCAAAGAAGGTGATACAGTAAAAACTGGGCAAACTTTATTAGTATTAGAATCGGAATTAGTAAAAACAGAATTACGGCAAACACAAGATAAATTAGAGGGGCAATTAAATCGATTTACGCAATTAAATGCAGCTAAAAATCAGCTATTTGTTTCTTTATCAACTCAACAGCAACAAAATCAGTCCCAACAGTTAGAAAAGCAAGCACAAATTGACCAAGCTAATCAAAATTTACAAGCTATTGTGAGTTCTTATAATTTACGTAAAGAAGAAAAATTAGCTCAGGTTAATCAAGCTAAGCAAACTTTTGAGCAGAGTCTAAATGCTAAGAAATTAGCTGAGGTGAGTTTAGCGATCGCTCAGCGAGAATTAGAACGTTATCAAAAAGCTTTTAAAGAAGGTATTGCGGCAGAAATTAATGTTGTTGATAAGGAAGATGCGGCACAAGAAAGACTAAAATTATATGAACAAGCAAAGTCAGATATTCGACAATCTAAGTTACGTTTAGCAGAACAACAAAGTATTTATGAGCAAACTATTCGCCAAAACAATGCGGATATTAAGCAGGCAGAATTACGACTTAAAGAACAAGAAAGAAGTTATCAAACTTTGACTCGTACTGGTAAGCTAGCTGCACTGAAAATTGAAGAACAACAAAAGAATTTAGAAACAGAAATTACTTCACTCAAGTCAGAAATTTCTCAAAGCCAGAGACAGATTCAATCATTAAAATTTCAGTTGGGACAGCGACAAATTAGAGCTACTGCAAGCGGTACATTATTTCAATTACCAATACAAAAACCTGGAGCAGTTGTACAACCAGGGACTCTGGTTGCAGAGATTGCATCATCTAGTTCACCTTTAATAGTTCGGGCACAAATGGCAACTACTGAAAGTGGTTCTTTGCGAACAGGATTACCAGTAAAGCTCAAGTTTGATGCTTATCCGTTTCAAGACCACGGGGTAATCTCAGGAGAATTAATTAAAATTTCTCCTACCACTACAGAAATAGATACACCATCTGGAAAAGTGGCAGCTTATAACCTAGATATTTCTCTAAAACAGAGTTGTGTTGTCTCAAATAATAAGTGTATTCCTTTACGTCCAGGAGATACAGCAACAGCAGAAGTAATTGTGCGGCAGCGCCGAATTATTGATTTTCTACTTGATCCATTCAAGCAGTTGCAACAAGGAGGAGTAAAATTATAAGTATTTCGTTGTAATTATGCATTTTTAGAGTTACTCATTTTCAGATATTTTTCTTTAAAGAAAAATAAAAATCTTTGTGCGCCCTGTTAATTGTATCGAACTAATTGAAAACATCATGTCACAAGCTATTACTATTACCAATACAGATATTCTTCAGCAAATCAAGCTATCTTGTAAAATACCGGAAATAATTGAACAAATTGTTACACATCAGATAGTGACAAATGCTGCTAAGGAAGCTGGCATCAATGTGGAAACAGAAGAATTACAAGAAGCAGCAGATATTTTTCGATTAGTGAACAAACTCAACAGTGCTGAAGATACTTGGGTATGGCTAGAAAAACATGGTCTGTCCATAGATAATTTTGAAGAAATGGTCTACACTAGTGTCCTTTTTGGCAAGTTAAGCCAAAATCTATTTGTAGATAAAATAGAGCCTTACTTCTTTGAACATCAACTAGAGTATGCTGGCGTAGTCATGTACGAAGTTGTACTAGACGATGAAGATCTAGCATTAGAACTTTTCTATGCTGTTCAAGAAGGAGAGATGAGTTTTTATGATGTTGCTCACAAATATATTGAAGATACTGAATTACGCCGAAAAGGCGGATATTTAGGAACATTACGCCGCAAGGATTTAAAACCAGAGCTTTCTGCTGCTGTTTTTTCAGCTACACCACCTCAACTTTTGAAACCAATTGTCACCTCAAAGGGAATACACCTAATTTTTGTTGAGGAGATTGTTCAACCACAACTGGATAATATACTGCGTCAACAAATTATTACTGATTTGTTTGATGCTTGGATTAAGCAAAAAATTGAGCAAGTTGAATTGGTGAAAAAGTTTGATTCAGATAGTTTTAGATAAGTGATACTGTGTCCAGTTATATAGTGTTCGCTTGAAAACTGATCGCTAGGGCTGACGTTTAATATCTGCGGAATGTAGGTTATAAAATGCAAGTTTAGAGATAGTTAGTATTAGTTACTAGTAAATAGGATGAGCAAACAAGCTCACCCTATTTACATGTAAAGTTAAAATTAATTCTAAATTAAACCACCAGCGGCTTGAAAGCGAGCGCGGGCACGTTTAAAGGCTTGGGTTGCCTGGATTTGTGCTTGACGGTCATCTGGTGTCACTTGACTCAGACGTGTTTCTGCTTGGCTATAAGCAGCACGAGCTTCTTCAAGATTGATGGCATCGCCACGTTCAGCGCCATTTACCAGAATTGTCACTTCGTTTTCTTCGACTTCAGCAAAGCCACCCAAAAGGGCGATCGCTTGCCAAGCTTGATTTTTGTTAGCGCGTACTCGCATCACACCTATATCCAAAGCGGTTAAAAGTGGTGCGTGTCCAGTGAGAATGCCCAGTTGACCTGTAGTGCTGGGTAAAACTAATTCTTCAGCTGCGGCATCCCAGACGGTTTTGTCTGGGGAAATTACACGAACGGTTAGTGTCATTTGTCTTTTGTCCTATGTCTTCTCTTACAAAGTTCTGATTGGCGGAAGCCACCGCCCAGACTTTTCGCTGCGGCAACCCCTTCGGTGTATGGAGGAAACCTCAGCTCAGACTTTGCGCTTTGTCTTTTGCAATTTGCCATTGGTCATTAGCGCTTCACTAATGACCAATGACTAATGACTAATGACTAACCCTTGATTTTTTCAGCTTTGGCGATCGCTTCGTTAATATCGCCTACTAAATAGAAAGCTTGCTCTGGCAGATCATCCAATTCACCAGAGAGAATTTTCTGGAATCCTTTGATGGTGTCTTCCAACTTCACATACTTACCAGGAGAACCGGTAAATACTTCTGCTACAAAGAACGGCTGAGATAAGAAGCGCTCGACTTTCCGTGCCCGTGCCACGATGAGACGATCTTCTTCAGATAGTTCATCAAGACCAAGAATGGCGATGATATCTTGGAGTTCTTTATAACGTTGTAGAGTTGATTGCACCGCACGAGCAGTATTGTAGTGTTCGTCGCCGACAATGCTGGGCTGGAGCATGGTAGAAGTTGAACCAAGGGGATCTACAGCTGGGTAAATTCCCTTAGCTGCTAAACCACGAGACAGTACTGTGGTTCCGTCTAAGTGGGCGAAAGTGGTTGCAGGTGCGGGGTCGGTGAGGTCGTCTGCTGGTACGTAAACTGCTTGAATCGAGGTAATTGAACCTTCTGTAGTTGAGGTAATCCGCTCTTGCAGTTCACCGACATCAGTTCCCAGTGTAGGCTGATATCCCACCGCAGAAGGCATCCGACCTAGCAGCGCTGATACTTCCGAACCTGCTTGTACGAACCGGAAGATGTTGTCAATAAACAGTAGCACGTCCTGTTTGTTCACATCGCGGAAGTACTCTGCTACTGTCAAACCTGACAAACCAACCCGCATTCTCGCGCCGGGTGGTTCGTTCATCTGACCGTAGACTAGAGCAATCTTTGATTCGTTGAGGTTGTCTTTATTGATCACCCCGGATTCAATCATTTCGTTGTAGAGGTCATTACCTTCGCGGGTGCGTTCACCCACTCCAGCAAAAACGGATACTCCACCGTGCTGAGTAGCGATGTTGTTAATCAACTCCATCATGATCACGGTTTTACCGACACCTGCACCGCCAAATAGACCAATCTTACCGCCGCGTCGATAGGGAGTCAGGAGGTCAACAACTTTAATCCCAGTCTCAAACACGGAAGGTTTAGTTTCCAGTTCAGTAAATTTGGGAGCAGCGCGGTGAATAGGCAAAGTCGCCTCAGCATTTACAGGGCCCCTGTTATCCACGGGTTCGCCCAGTACGTTGAAAATGCGACCCAAGGTAGCTTTACCAACTGGTACGCTAATGGGAGCGCCAGTATCGACAACTTCCAGACCACGTACTAAGCCATCGGTGGTGCTCATTGCAACAGCCCGTACTTGGTTGTCGCCCAGCAGTTGCTGCACTTCAACGGTAAGTTTGATTTCTTGTCCAGCTTCGTTGGTGCCTTTGATGGTCAGAGCGTTGTAGATTTGAGGCAATTTCCCGCCGGGAAACTTAACGTCTACAACTGGACCAATGATTTGGGTAATGTAACCAATGTTTGTTTTTTCTGCGGTTGTGACCATGCTGAGCCTAATGATTGAAGCTATATTTCAGATTGGGTCGTAGACGACATAAGATTAAGCAATGTCATCTCTCACTGTAGCATCGTAAGGGGACACAACTCCCTTAGTAATTCCTTAAAAAGAAGTTTGGCTGTTTGGGCTGCAACACTGGTTTTTTAGAGGGGCTAGGGTTGGAAACTGTAACATAATTCCTAGACATCTGTGTTCATAACTAGTCAATTTTGAGTAGGTATTGGAGAAAATATGTTAGAATATTAGCATTAGTAACGGTTAACAACCGTGCCGTCAGAGGATAACCCTTCCAGCTTAGACTGGCGTTTGATAAACGTGCCACAGGCGAAGTGCAAGTTCCATAGACAGAGGATTGTTAGCAGCGCCTCACCTAGAAGTTTCTCCATAACTTCGACACATATAGCGGTCAGTTAGACCGTTTTCGCCTCTGGACTGGTGAGTGCCGACACTACCAGGATGAATGAGGAAGTAAGCATCAAACTAGATCATGAGCAGATTTGTCTACTTATGAACAGTTGTGAATAGGTCTTATGTAACGGAAGACTGAAAAATAAAATTGCCGTGTCAAGCGATCGCCTGACCGGCAACTATCCAGTTTGAGAATTTTTACGTAGTAGGATTGGGAGAAAAATCCTTGTTCCTAAGAATTTTTAAGCTTTAGCTGCTTTTTGTTGCTGTTTACGCTTCATTGCTGAGGTAGCGCCAAAAGCACCGAATGCTAATACACCCAACATAGAAGCAGGTTCGGGGACATCTTTTGGTGGTTCGCTAGAGAATGTACCACCTTGAATAAATACAGCTGAGTCTAGAATGCTATCTCCGGCATCAGCGATCGCCAGCTTAATTTTATGCTTACCGACGCTCAATCCTTCTACTTTGGCAGTAAATACCTTGGTGAAACCATCATATTGAATATTGAAAAATGGCCCACCATCGGATGCATCGTTGTTATTGTAGAACTCAGAATTTTTAGCGTTAGTGCCCAAAGGATTACCACCATTGACATTATTAATTGAAACTGGTGTAGTAGTTCCAGGAATTAACGCAATATTGTTACCATCTAAGAAGAAGCCAAATACATCATTAAAACTACTATTGACATATTCGTTGTACTCTTCTGACGCAAAGACGTAGTTAAAAAAGAGATTGCCTGTATCCGAAACAAAATCAAATTCAAGAACACTGGCATCGAAAGTATTAAATCCAGGAATCAAGCCGTCCAAATCAGCATCACCAGGTAAGCCGTTATTACCTGTTGCACCATCTTGATTATTTGGCCCTGGTGCCAAGTTAGCATCACCAGAAGTTAAAATAATTCCATTTTCGATGCCAATTCCTGAAGCAATACCACCTGTAAATGTGCCAGATGCAATAGGAGCGCCATTATAAGTAGCATTTGACACTGTAATGCCTGAACCCAAAATACTATTAACTAAAACATTCGCGTCGCTAGTGTTAGTGATGTTAACAGCGTGAGCAGGTGCAGTTACTAATCCTAAACCGAATAAAGAAACGGCACTATACTTTAATAAATTAGTCAAGGATTGCATGATATTTTTTCCTGGAAAAGTGAATTTTAACGATTGATATGTTTACATATGCATACAAAGAATTACGGCAGAGATAAGCATCGTGCCTGAAAATTTATATGCAAGTATTTAGCCTTTGGTTATCGAAAAAGCTAGCGATTTTTTGTCAGACGTTACAGAGAAATACTGGAGAACATTTAGATGTTTAATCTCGCTTTTGCCTTTAATTAACTAGTGAGGTGTTTGTCCGTGATTTCCTCACTTGTCTATATTACGTAGAATACTAGAAAAATTATTTTGTGGCGAGAGTTTTTACGTAGATTCACACAAGAATTACATTTTAAATTTGATAGTATTACAGCCAGAACTTAGATAAATAGCACTGTAAATCAGAATTATCGATTAGTTACTTAGATAAAACTTTGTAAAATTAGACTACTGCTTTAAAATAGGTTTATAAATAGAATTGTGTGTTAATTAGAAACTGTGTAGCGATCGCACCTCAGAACACCGAAAGTAAAAAAGCTGTCATGATCTTTGGTGAAAGGGAATCGGGAACAGGGGAAACTAATACTAATTTGAAAAAGAATGCAACAAATGCAAACTTTGAAACCCATGCTAAATTTGGATTTTTTAGTTTTTAGTTGTTAATTTTGAATTTACAAAGGGTCAAAGTAGGTATTTATTTAGCTGCTTACAGTAAAGCTAGATTCCACTGAATTTAAAATTTCTGAAGTTCTCTGTAAAAATTACATTTTCAAATCTTCTTAATATCTCTAAAATAGAGATAGTTATACCGTTTTTTTGTGAAGTTGCAGAATTGGTATTACAAAAAACGGATGTCATTTGACCTTTTTAACCTTATATCTCCCCTGAGCCATTGATTATGAACTTCTCGTCAGCACGACAATATTTTTACCAGGAAATTCAGCAAACTGACGAGCATATTGACCTAGCAAAGGCAGCTTTATACATCGCACAGGAAGAATATCCCAATCTTGATCCAGAAGAATACCTCAATGCTCTCGCTACAATGGCGTTTGAAGTTCAAGAACGCTTACCCACTTCACGGTATCCTCTGCGAATAATTCAAAGCTTAAATCAGTATCTTTACGATGATTTGGGATTTGCAGGCAATAAAGTTAACTACTACGATCCTCGTAATAGCTTTCTCAATGATGTGGTTGACCGCCGAACGGGAATTCCTATTACTTTGGCGCTAGTTTATTTAGAGATTGCGCGACGAATTGATTTTCCAATGGTAGGTGTGGGAATGCCAGGACATTTCCTAATCCGTCCAAATCTTCCAGATATGGAGATTTTTGTTGATACTTTCAATCGTGGTGAGATAATATTTGCGGAAGATTGTCAACAGAGGCTGTCTAGGTTTTATCAACAACCAGTGACGCTACAACCAGAATTTTTAGCAGTGGTGAGTCATCGGCAATTTTTAGCAAGGATGCTCACAAATCTTAAGTATATTTACTTAAAACAGCAAAACTTAGAAAAAACCTTAGCAGCAGTGGAACGAATTTTGTTGCTGTTTCCTAGTATGACCTTAGAATTGCGCGATCGCGGTCTGATTTATTATCAACTCGGTTACTATCCTCAAGCAGTAGAAGACTTGCAAAATTACTTAGCCAAAGTTCCTGACGCCGAGGATGCATTGGTGATTCAGCAGTTAATTACCAAATTGGGCAAGAAGGGATGAGGGGGATGAGGAGAATAACCTAATGACAAATGACAATTCCCCAATCCCCCACAACTAAACTATTGACTAAATTCTTCTGCGACTCGTTTGAGGCGGCGTAGTTGGGCTTGCATGTCTTGTTGTGTCCAAGATGCAGCGAAGGTATTGAAACCCCAACTTATTAAAGGGTTGGGAATCTCAAACTCAAAGCGGTTGAGTAGGCGCGTTCCCTTTTCAAGCGGTTGACATTCCCAGCGATCGCTTCCTTGAAAAAATCCCTGGAATTTCCATACTATTAAACCTGGTTGCCGTTCTGTAACGACGCTATTTAAAGTGGGTTGAAGTAGAGGAATTTGAATTATAAAACGACTTTGACTACCTACATCTGTACTCCATGCTTCACCTACTGGTTCGCAGCGTAAGACGGGATTCAGCCAGCGATGCATGATTGCTAAGTCAGTAATACAGCGTTCCACTACCGCAGCTGTGGTATTGATTTGAATTGATTGCTCGAAAATTTGGGACATTCCACGCCCTTTGTGGTGTTGCTGCAATTTAGAGTAGCGCAAAATGTCAACGCTACCAGTATATTACATACATACTACAAATATTACAGAATTGCAAAACGGAAACATATCTTAATAGTCGTTCACATCGTTTTTCATCTGTCGCTTGCAGGAAGTATTCATCAACTTGTTTAGATGTAATCAGCCTAAGTCTGAATGAAAGGAAACTCTAACAGGGAACAGGGAAAACTAGGTTGCCCAAAAGGTTGAGGTTTCAACCTATGTTGCATGACAAGGAAGTGGGGATTAGGGATTGGGTTTTCAAATTGCGTTTGTGCGTTACTCCTTAACCGTTAAAAGGCCTCACTGTGTAACAAAGTCAAAAATTACTCTTGATATGAGTGCCATATATGTTTTTACTAGTAAGTTGATGGACAAAATACTAGTAAACTTACGGAGATGAGAGATTTTTCCCAGAAATCCACTCTAAAAGCATTTTAAGTGTGGGCGATGAATTATTCACCTTCTTTCCTAAAAAACTATGAATACAACTTGGCAAGAAATGACCCAGGTCATAGGGCTTAGTTTGTCGATGAGGACGCAACAACTTTTGGCACAATCGCCAAGTTTGCAACCAACGCAGCAAGCAGTGAACCAAGGGATCACTGATGTGCAAGGAATTTTTCAGCAGTTGATTCTGTTTACACCCCGGTTGCTTGGGGCTGCGGCAATTTTATTGGTTGGTTGGTTGATTGCAGCGATCGCCGCAGCTGTGGCGCAGGGAATCCTGAATCGCACGAACATAGATAACCGAATTGCCGCTGGAGTAACGGGTCGTGAGGGTCTTCCCCAAGTGGAGAAATTACTCTCCAGCTTGGTCTTTTGGAGCATTATCTTGTTTACTGCGGTAGCTGTTTTACAAACATTACAGCTAGAGATAGCTTCTCGACCGCTAAATACTTTTCTTGAACAACTTGTTGGCTTTTTGCCAAAGTTAGTTGCTGCGGGGATTCTTTTTGGGGTTGCTTGGGTATTAGCGACTATTGTCAAGCTGGGAACGATGCGGATATTACAAGCATTCAGGCTAGATGAGCGTTTAAATCAACAATCGCTACAAGATCCCATCAGCCTTGAGCAACAGTTATCTTTGAGTGAGACGATTAGTAATGCTCTGTACTGGTTCATTTTCTTATTATTTCTGATTCCAATTTTAGATGCTCTGGATCTAAAACAGGCACTACAACCAGTACAAGCTTTAATTACACAAATTCTCTCAATTCTGCCCAATATTCTCGCGGCGCTGCTAATTGGCACTGTTGGCTGGTTTTTAGCTAATGTAGTGCGGCGGATTGTCACTAACTTGCTAGCCACAACTGGCATAGATCACTTAGGCAGCCGATTTGGACTCTCTTCCTCGACGGGAGTACAACCTCTGTCGAATATTATCGGCACAATTGTCTATATTCTGATTTTGATTCCTGTGGCGATCGCAGCCCTCAATGCTTTAAGAATTGAGGCTATATCTGTACCTGCAATCAGCATGTTACAGCAGATACTCAACGCTCTGCCAGCAATCTTTACGGCAGCAGCGATTTTAATTGTTGCCTATTTCTTGGGTCGGTTTGTTGCCGATTTGGTAACGAGTATTCTGACTAGTCTGGGTTTTAACAATATTTTCTCTGTCTTAGGTTTGCCTACACCAACCAGACGGATTGTGATTCCCGCAGAACCAGCAGCGCCGGCGCAGCCAACCCGCACTCCATCGGAATTTGCTGGTATTGTCGTCTTAGTTGGCATATTACTGTTTGCTGCGGTTGCAGCGGTGAATATTTTGAATATTCCCGCCTTAACAACATTAGTCACCGGAATTTTAGTAATTTTAGGGCGGATTCTGGCTGGATTAATCATCTTTGCTATTGGTTTATTCTTGGCAAATTTGGCTTTCAACCTGATTACCAGTTCTGGCGATCGCCAGGCGCGAATTTTGGGTCAAGTGGCGCGGATTGCTATTATTGCCCTAGTCTCAGCAATGGCACTACAACAGATTGGTGTTGCCAGTGATATTGTGAATTTAGCCTTTGGACTTTTGCTAGGTGCGATCGCTGTTGCTATTGCTTTGGCTTTTGGTCTAGGCGGTCGCGATATTGCCCGTGAGCAAGTTCAAAATTGGTTAGACTCTTTTAAAGGTAGAAGCTAAAAGTCGATAGATTCCCGACTTAATTTGAGAGTCGGGGATCTGGTTTCACACAAATGATTCATCGGTGATTAGAGATAATTTCATGCTGGGGAATGGGGAATTGGGAATGGAAAATTGATTACTCTCTGCATCCCCGCGTCCCCGCGTCCCCTCGTCCCCGCATCCCCGCATCCCCGCGTCCCCTCGTCCCCTCGTCCCCGCATCCCCACCCTTGATTCAACTTTTTACTTTGAGTTTCTGTTGCAATTCATCTTTGATGCGGTTGAGAATTGAGGCTTCATCAAGGGTTGATAAAATACGATTAATTACGGCTTTCGGGCCATCGGGGCCCCAAGTTGCACCATTAGCTAGATAAACTTTGGTAACTTGTCCGATGCCATAGGAAGACACACCCGCGACACCTGCCTGAGTTATTGCCACCGATATGTAGGGGCCTATAGCTACGCCAGCTGTAGCTGATGCAGAGATACCAAGTAAAGTTTTCAATCCACTCAAGCCTAAGTTGGCTAACAATTCACTTACACCAATACCACCCATACTCAAAGCGATTTTTTGTAGTAACTGCACCGCACCGGCTTCAGTCATGGAGATGCCATAAAGTTTAGATAAGCCCAAAATAAGAGTAATATCAATGACAATACTGCTCAGTATATCTACCACAGTGATAGGGTTGAGAGCGATCGCAACTGCCTTGGTAATCACAGCTTTCCAAATTAACTGATTCGCGTTCTGTTCTCGAATCATCAGTTTTCGCTGCACCAACTGCTCATTTAAGTTGTCAGCATACAGCATAGTATTGAGGGCAACCAAGGCTTTACCCTCACGGTGCAAAATCTCTAAAATTTTCAGCTTCAATTCTTCGATTTGAGCAGTACCTGTACGCAATTGCACGCCTCGACTACCATCAGGACGATAAATTGCCGTCTTCACCAATGGTGATGCTGCCGCCATGACAATCTCTAGAGGTGAGAGTAATTGCCGCACTCTTTCATCCCGGATTTTATGATAGATTGCCATGCGATCTGCTTCTGGATACTGGTCTGTTTTGTTAAACACTAAAATGATTGGTTTACCAGCTTCTCGCAGTTGAGAAAGGGCAACTTGTTCTATCTGCATCATGTCGCCAGCAATCACAAACAAAATTAAATCTGCCTGTTTTGCTATTTGTTCAGCTAATGCAGCACGAGTCTCCCCATCTACTTCATCTAACCCAGGAGTGTCAATCAACTCTACCTGAGATTGACCGATCGCAGGTAAAGTAACTCTTAATGCGCGTTGTGTTTCTCCTACTGCTTCCTCAGTGATAGTCCAATTAACGCGTTGTGCAGCACGGGTAACACCATGCAAGGGGCCTGTTTCAAATACTGTTTGCCCCACCAAAGCATTGAGTAGAGAAGACTTGCCACGTCCCACCATGCCAAAAGCAGCGATTTGTACGACCATGTAGTCTAATTTCTCCAGCATGGTTTCCAAATCACCAATTTCTGCCTCCAAACCGTCTTTTTCCTGGGGGGTGAGGTCGAGATTAGCAACCAAATTTCGTAGCGCTGTTTGTGCTTGTTTATAGTTGAGTTCCGTTTGAATATCCTCAAAGCTAAAAATGGCACTATCGAGTTCATCCTCCCAATTGTGAGAATTAATCTCAGCGTCGGTCGAATCGCTATGATGAGAATCGGGCATGGGTAATGTAGAAGTCATATCAATTTGAAATTTTAAATTCACCCCGTCTTTTATCGTAATGATTTTTAACCTGCATTGGTAAAAGAGTATGGTCAGTGCGACATACCAGATATTATCATTTGGCATCCTGAAAGCAGATTAGGAGAAATTGTTGCTATGCTGCGTGAAAGGGAATTAAAGCCTTAATGCAAAAGGAAAAAGGAGATTTTTAAGTAAGCCGTTATTTGCAAGTCAAATTTATGACCATCACATTAGCTTCCCAGAAGCGATTATTTAAGGCACAGGCTACGTATTTGGCGGCACAGATGTAAGAAGCTGAGACTTTAGATTTAGAGATTAAAATAGAGTTAGCAAAGGTAGGGTTTACTTGATTAGGAGGTTCTATGATGAATTTACAAGAAATTATTAATTCTATTGAAAGTTTACCCACAGAAGAACGGGACTATTTGTTTGAGTTTCTCCGTAAAAAAAAGGAGGAATCTAGAGGGGATAATTTTTGGGAGGGATTACAAAAATTTAGAAGCGTAATCCAAAGCGAGGGGATTATCTTTACTGATGATGACTTCGCTGACTTACGAGATCGCAGTATGGGAAGAGAAATTGATCTATGAGCTTAAAATACTTACTGGATACCAATATTTTCTCAGAGCCAACACGTTCTATTCCTAATGTCAACGTTTTGCACAAACTAGATATTCATAAATCAGAAGTTGCTGTTTCTAGTGTTGTTATTCATGAACTTTTACATGGCTGTTTGCGGTTGCCAGAATCTAAGCTGCGAGAGTCTCTTTGGAATTATATTCATGAATCGGTATTAAATTTACCAGTCTTTGATTACGATTTAAAGGCGGCACAATGGCACGCTCAACAAAGGGCTAGATTATCCAAAATTGGCAAAACTCCTGCTTTTGTAGATGGTCAAATTGCGAGTATTGCTTACTGTCGTAATTTAATATTGGTAACTAATAATGTTTCTGATTTTGAATTTTTTAATAATTTAAAGATTGAAAATTGGTTTGTTAATAGCACTGAAGTTGTCTAAGGCGAGATCAGGGTAAACATAACTTGTGAAAGTTTTGTTAGATGCTAATATCATTATTAGTTAATTTGGATTTTAAACTGAAATCAAATATACAATCCAAAATTCAAAACGCTCACGCAACGAGCATTTCAAATTTAGTTTGTTTCAACTAGATATTCATTTTCCAGGTTACAAGAGCATTAAACTTTAGCAGTATATTTAGCAACATTGCGATTGTGAACTTCTAATGGAAGTTTTATCGCGCTAAAGTGGGTCTGGGAGGACAAAAAGGGGGAGAATAGTTTTGATATCGAAAAGAACTTTTTTCGATATCATCTTGACAGGACTATACTCAGCACTACTTCCAGCCTTGAAAGACGAGGAGTGTCCGAAAAAGTAGTAGAGTAAAAAATGCATCTAATAGCGTTAGAATCTTGACGAAATCAACTGTGCGGAAAATTGTTATTGCCGGTAACTGGAAAATGTTCAAAACCCAGGCAGAATCTAAGGAATTTTTACAAGGATTTCTGCCTCACTTGGAGGAAACGCCCGAAACGCGAGAAGTGTTGTTATGTCCTCCTTTCACTGGCTTAAGCGTTTTATCTAAGTATTTGCATGGTAGCCGTGTACAGTTAGGGGCGCAAAATCTTCATTGGGAAGAATTTGGAGCTTACACGGGTGAAATTTCTGGCCCCATGTTGAGCGAAATCGGTGTGCGTTATGTGATTGTTGGTCATAGCGAACGACGGCAATACTTTGGCGAAACGGATGCAACCGTTAATCTGCGTTTGAGAGCTGCTCAAAGGCATGGTTTGATGCCAATTCTCTGTGTTGGCGAAACTAAGCAACAACGAGACGCTGGGGAAACTGAATCACTGATTATTAACCAATTGGATAAAGACCTAGTGGATATAGATCAGGAAAATCTAGTAATTGCCTATGAACCAATTTGGGCAATTGGTACTGGCGATACTTGTGAAGCAACTGAGGCCAACCGGGTAATTGGCCTCATTCGTAGCAAATTGGGTAATCCCAATGTATCAATTCAATATGGTGGTTCAGTCAAACCGAATAATATTGATGAGATTATGGCTCAACCAGAAATTGATGGTGTTCTTGTGGGAGGAGCAAGTTTAGAACCAGAGAGTTTTGCTCGGCTTGTAAATTATCAGGAATTGTAAGAAGTCAGAATTTGTGTTGGTGATTGATGGGATAAATTTTGCTGTAGAGACGCGCCATGGCGCGTCTTGAATACCTAATTAAGCCATGAATCGTCTCTACTTGAATGCTTAATTAAATTTATGCCAAGTAATTTAATGATTGGGGAACGCTGTTTCGACTGGGGACAGCGAACCTATTTGATGGGTATCTTAAATGTGACGCCTGATAGTTTTAGTGATGGAGGCGAGTTTAACACTGCCTCTGCGGCTTTAGCGCAAGCACAAGCGTTAGTGGCTGCTGGTGCTGATATAATCGATGTCGGTGGTCAATCAACTCGGCCAGGTGCAAAACAAATAACTCTAGCGGCAGAACTTGACCGAGTGCTGTCAGTGTTGCAGGTGTTACGACCAAAAATTTCAGTCCCCATTTCTGTGGATACAACTAGAGCATCTGTAGCTAAAGCAGCTGTAGAAGCTGGAGCAGATATAGTTAATGATATTTCTGGTGGCACTTTTGACTTAGATATGTTGTCAACGGTTGCAAATTTAAATGTGCCGATTGTGATCATGCATATCCGGGGAAACCCACAAACGATGCAACAACAGACCGATTATCAAAACTTGATGGCAGAGATTTATAGTTTTTTAGCAGAACAAATTACAGCAGCAACCGCTGCGGGCATTGCCCAGGATAAAATCATCATCGATCCTGGAATTGGCTTTGCTAAAACCTATGAGCAAAATTTAGAAATTTTTCGCTGCTTGCAGCTACTGAAGCCATTAAAGTGCCCTATTTTAATAGGAGCATCTCGTAAAAGTTTTATTGGACGCATTCTTAACCAACCAGACCCAAAAGCAAGAGTTTGGGGAACAGCAGCAGCTTGTTGTGCTGCCATTTTTAATGGTGCTGATATCCTGCGAGTTCACGATGTTCAACAGATGCGTGATGTGTCGCTGGTAGCTGATGCTTTATTTCGAGCCACAGCGCGGCTTGATTTTTAGGTATTACCATTCTCAGAGTTTTTGGTGTTAGTTTCTTGAACTACTGACTCGGCAATTAACTGATCGTACACTTCGTTAGATTTAGCTGGGTCTAGAAAAACAATTTTGGCATTATTGCTTTCGCTCAGTTTTTGGCTAGCATCTACGTAATCTTGAGCTACGAGATACCGTAGAATTTCTTTGCTTTCGGGATGGGAACGCAAGGCTTGAGCAATGATTTGCATTGAAGTCATTGTTCCTTGGGCTTTTTTAATGGCGGCTTCTTTCTCTCCCTCTGCTTCGGAAATTAGTGCCCGTTTTTTAATTTCAGCGGCTCGTTCTTCTTCCATCGATTTTCGCACACTTTCAGGGGGTGTAATTCTCTGAATGTCTAGGCGCAGAATCTCAACTCCCCAGTCTGCGGTTGTATGATTTAATTGGTCGAGTATGGCTCTGTCCATCTCAGAGCGGGTAACATTGGTTTCTTCTACAGTGTTTTGAGCAATGATTTCTCGGAGTGTAGTTGTTGCTAGTTGTGTCAGCGCTGCTTGGAGATCCTCAATTGCGTAAAAGCTTTTTTCAATATCTCTAATCCGCCAGAACAATACAGCATCGATTTCTAAATAGATATTATCTTTGGTGATTACATTCTGCGGCTTAATATCTAAAATTTGCTCCCGTGTAGTATCCTCCATAACAATTTGATCGACTAGGGGAACAATAAAGTTAAGTCCGGGTCTGAGTCTGCGATGATATCTCCCCATACGCTCTACTAAAGCCTCATTACCTTGATTAATCAGCTTTGCAGAACCCAGGGCATAACCTATAAGGGCTAACACTATAGCAATAATTGGCTCCATACATGCTCCTATTCAGCTTTTGGGGGAATTTAGTGTAAAGGACATGGTACTACTTTGTCCTATCTCTAAGTCTAATGTTTTGAATTTGTAATTTTATGAACACAGCGGTGTTGCTTGGTGACAAGTTACTGCGTGTCTTGTGAGTCTTGTACAGATAGAACAGTCTGAGAATGCGATCGCTATTAAAGCACCTTGATCACACGCTGGCAAGGAGTGTTAGTGTAATTAACTTTACTTGCATAACTAGCGATCGTTTACACGGATATCCTGAAAGCTAAAACTTAAACCATAATAGGGAGACTTGGCAACAACATGAGAATGGGGAATTGGTATTTCTCCCCCGGTGACTGAGCTTATCTAATCCCTAGGCTAAAAAGAATAAAACCTCTCTACCCTTTTTCTTATTTTCCGTAATAAACCCTGGCATTACCATATCCCAAATCTCGCAGATAGTCGTTCCATTGCTCAGCATCCGAACGCTGAGGAAAAGGGCCTACCGCTACATGTGGCCCTCGCGGTTTGGTTCTTTCAAAAACAATGTCATATTGTCCAATTCTCTGCCGGATTTGACTAGCTATAGTGTTTATATCTTCCAATTTGGCGGGAATAACTACATAGTAACGATTAGGATCATCTCGCCGATAAGACCCGTCATTAGTAGAATACCCAGTGGAAGCAGTGGAAGAAGTAACCTCTTGTCCGTTAGAAGATCTAACTACTCGCGCCCCATAAATTCCTCTTGATTCCAATTCTCTAATCCGCTGTTGAGCGCCAGATGACCTATTAAATACCCCTGACTGAATTACAGCACGCCCATTAAATCGTCGGACATAAGCGCTGGGTTCAATTCGACGAACTTGTTGCAATGTCTGAGTATCATTACCTTCAACATACACAAAGTAGCGCTCAAAGTTCTGGCTATATTGCTGTACTGATTCGGAGAGCTGAAAGTTCTGCTCATATTGATTAACTTCTACTGGTTGCGTTGGTTGCAGTTGCGGTAACGGCTGCTGACTCAAAGGAACTGGTTGGAGATTTGGCAGTGGTGGTAAAGTTTCAATTACCTCCTGTTGAGCTAGTAATACTTTACTGTTGTCTGTTTGCGCTTGAGTTGGCGTCGCGTAAGAGAATAACGCTAACCACCCTCCTAATAACAACAGCATCCGAAATGGTATGACTGGATTGAAGATTACACTTGACATATGAGTCACAAACAAAAACTAATGAATTCGCTGTTGTAGCAAATATATCGTGGGGAATTGGGAATTGGGAATGGGGAATTGTCATTAAACCTCTTGCATAAATCTTTTTTTGCCGGGCTACGCCCCGCTTCTCTACGAGACGCTTCGCGAACGCTAACACGCATAGACAAGGCAGCAGTTTCCCGGCGTCTTTGCGCCCTCCTGCCTCATACCAACAAAGCGCTTAACTAGCAAGGGTTTGAAGAGTGTATGTTAGAATTGAGCAGTTACTAAAATAGTGCTGAGTAAAATGAGTCCCGTTCGAGTGCATTAAACCCACGAGTGAAGCGTCGAAATACATAGGCTATGTCGGGAATAGCCATTTGCTTAGCAAAAATTTAAAGATATGAAAAAAGTCGTCGTTGGTCTTTCTGGTGGTGTTGATAGTTCCACTGCCGCTGCTATCCTACATAATCAGGGTTATGAAGTGATTGGTTTGACTCTTTGGCTGATGAAAGGCAAAGGTCAATGTTGCTCTGAAGGAATGATCGACGCGGGGTATATTTGTGAACAACTTGGCATTCCCCATCAAATTGTAGATATTCGGGATGTCTTTCAAACTAATATTGTTGACTATCTAGTGACTGGTTATAGTGCGGGAATCACACCTTTACCTTGCTCTCAATGCAATAAAACTGTCAAGTTTGAGCCAATGGTGCAGTATGCTCGCGAACAACTGGGATGCGATCGCATTGCCACAGGTCATTATGCCAAAATTAGCTATGACCAAGCAACTGAACGTTACCAATTATTAAGGGCTGTTGACCGCAACAAAGACCAGTCTTACTTTCTGTATGCTTTGTCTCAAGATTTACTAGCAGCATCTGTATTTCCTCTAGGAGGATTACAAAAAGCTGATACGCGTCGCCTCGCTACAGAATACGGACTGAAAACTGCTGATAAACCAGAAAGCCAGGATTTATGCTTAGTGGAAAGTAACGGTTCCATGCGAGCGTTTCTGGATAAGTATCTAGCCCCCAAACCAGGCGACATTGTAGATGTCACAGGCAAAGTTTTGGGACAGCATGATGGTGTCCATCACTACACGATTGGGCAACGCAAAGGTTTGGGTATTGCTGCCCCAGAACCACTGTATGTGATTGAATTAGATGCGGTTAACAACAGAGTAATTGTAGGCGATCGCACTAAAGCAACTCAACCAGAATGCACCGTCAACCGAGTCAACTGGGTATCCATCGCTGAACCATCTACGCCAATTCGCGCAGAAGTTCAAATCCGTTATCGTTCAATGCCCACACAAGTCACAGTCATCCCTCTAGAAAACTCCCGTGTCCGCTTAGTGTTTGATGAACCTCAGTTCAGCATCACCCCCGGACAAGCCGCAGTTTGGTATGACGGCGATCAAGTGTTGGGTGGTGGCATTATTGAACAAGGCTAGGGTTGATGAGGACGCAAAGACAGGCAGACGCGGGGAATTTTTATCTGAGTCAGTTGCCATGGACAGATCCCCGACTTTTAGAAAAAGTCGGGGATCTTGCCTCCAAGCGTCAATAGTTTGTGGTTGAAAGGCGATCGCTGATAAAACTAAACTCTGATTTAACATGCCAACGCCTACCATCGTGAATTAACAGCGTCAACTGCTCAGCCATAAACTCAAAATATAATTGACGCTGTTCAAACTCTGGCCAAGCAGCTTTAAAATTTTGTCGTGTTAAATCCCGAAATGCTACTGTCATATGAGGCGCAAAAGGACGTTCCTTGCTAACCTGATCCACAATTCTCAAGTCAGTTTCTGTATGCGTCATTAAATTTGCTTGCAAGGTTAAAAGTTCTTGACTTTTTACCACATCAATATATATGACGCGGGGTGCAAAAGCCCTAAATCCCTTAAGTGTTATTGTGATTGACTGTTGCCTACTGGCAAATTCCCGCAAAGATGCTTCTAGGAGTGTCACATTTTCATCGGCCCATTCAAATGGGGGTTGTAGCGTAATATGTGGTGGGGATTTTTGCGCGTAACAACTAGCGTACTTATCAGCAAAGTACTGCTTAATTTCGTTAGCGTACTCCTGAATGTGTTGTGGTGGTAACAGAGCAATGAAAAAACGGTTCATTTATAGAGTAGGGAAGAGATATTTTCATGCTTGGTTGTGGGATTTTCTCATTAAAACCGGAAAAACTGCAACCAGTCCCCAGTCCCCATTCCCCAGTCCCTATTCGAGGTAACAATAAATGCCAACTTTTGTCAAGATTGAACAGGGCAAGGTCGATAAACCCACCTTTGACCAATATGTACCGGCTCATAAAGCCTACATCCAAGAGTTGATTGCCAAAGGACACAAAGCGCGATCGGGCTATTGGGCAGAGCAAAGAGGTGGCATGTTGTTGTTTGAGGCAGCTTCCAAGGATGAAGCAGAATCAATTGTAGCTCTTGACCCCTTAGTGCAAAACGGCTGTGTCAATTATCAACTTTATGAATGGAGAATTGTAATTGAATAACAACAGTTACGTAATTTTGATGTTATGCTGTTTTATAGACCTGGATCTACGCGACTGCAACGCCTAAACCTTGTCAGAACCGGAAGGTAGCAGCAATACGGGATGCTTGTAGTAGGCGTAGTCTCCGGGTCGCCCTATTTATTAGGAGCTTCAGGAGCAATGCCTGGTTTTGGAGATATTGTTCAAAAAGCTTTTTACCTCGGTGTTGGGTTGGCTTCTTACGCAGGTGAAAAAGCAGGAGGTAAGTTAACCGAACTGCGATCTCAAGTCCAAAAACTGGCAGACGAGATGGTGGCAAAGGGCGAAATGACCACAGAAGAAGCCCGCCGTTTCGTCGAAGACATGATGAAGCAAGCTCAGCAGCCTCAAGCATCTAGTGAAACTTCTGAAAAAACACCCTCTTCTGAACCTCGACGCATCGAAATCTTAGAGGAAGATGAAGAGCCAACCGTCAAAGAAAGATCTACAGAAAATGTTGATCATTTACGCCAACAAGTATTAGATCTGCAAGAAGAATTAAAACGGCTACAAAAAGATTAATAAAAAGTAATACTTTAATTTAAACATTTGATACTAAGCGCACTTTGACATGGTGTTATACAAAAAAGCTTGATAATATGCATCTTCTAGGGTGTAATCTATTGCTTAAAATCAGGTAGCAATAAACGCCTTATTTATAATTTTAAGGGCGTCAAGTTTATGGAACAGTGGCAGAAAGAATTGATGGACATCGTAGAAACAGTGTCAGTGGAAGTAGAGCGCTTCTTTCTAGGAATGAATGAAATGGTAGATGCCTTTTTTGAGCTGACGGAAGAAATTACCGAGCAGGTACAAAATACCATTGCTACTGAAGTTGATCAGTATCTCCAAGATTTGACTGAACCAATTTTAGAGATTTACTGGGAGCTTGAAGATATTGTTGCAGACGTAGACCCAGGTTTTCCTTATCCAGTCGAACCCACACTAGACAAAAATCCCGCTTGCATGGGTTGTCAGAATTACCATGGTCAGGTTTATGGTGGTAATTTATTAGTCTGTGCGATGCATCCTCACGGTTGGGATGATGAAAATTGTCCAGACTGGGAAGGGGGATGAGGGGGATGAGGGGACGAGGGGGACGCGGGGACGCGGGGACAGGGGGACGCGGGGACGCGGGGACGCGGGGACGCGGGGACGCGGGGACGCGGGGACGCGGGGACAGGGGGACGCGGGGAATAACCAATTCCCAATTCCCAATAACAAATGACCAATGACAAATAACAAATGACAAATGACAAACAACAAATGACAACTGAGCAATCAACCCAACAAATCAAGTATGGCGAACGCAAAATTGCGGAAGGTGAACTAATTACTTTTCCGAATCCGCGTGTGGGTAGGCGATACGACATTAATATTACTTTGCCAGAATTTACTTGCAAGTGTCCGTTTTCTGGTTATCCCGACTTTGCCACAATTTATATTAGCTATATCCCTGATGAGCGGGTAGTAGAATTAAAAGCCCTGAAACTTTATATTAATAGCTATCGCGATCGCTATATTTCTCACGAAGAATCAGCCAATCAAATTTTGGATGATTTTGTAGCCGCTTGTGACCCTTTAGAAGTTACAGTCAAAGCAGATTTTACTCCTCGTGGTAATGTGCATACTGTAGTTGAAGTACGTCACCAAAAATAAGAGGGAGTAGGAACAGATACCTGCACCAATGGAAGATGGCATCATTCTTTAATTTTACTGGCGGCAGATTTGACTTGAGCCACAACTGTTTTAGATAAAGGAATATACCCAAGTTGCAGACTAGATTTTTGTCCCTCAATCAAAGCCCAATCAACAAAGTTTTTTAGTTCTTTAGCTTTGAGAGGGTCTTGATAGTATTGATAGGTTAGAAGCCAGGTATAAGTAACGATGGGGTAAGCTTTAGCATCAGTGGGATCTGTAATAAAAGCAATCAAGTTATCAGCAGGAAGTTTCACCGACTCTAAAGTTTTAGATACTGATTCTGGTGTGGGTGTAATATATTTGCCAGCCTTATTTTCTAAAGCAGCTACACGTAATTTATTTTGTGTGGCGTAAGCGTATTCTAAGTAGCCAATAGATCCTGGGATTTGTTGAATTTGGGCAGTAACGCCGGTGTTGCTATTTGCACCAATTCCTACTGGCCATTGTACAGATTTACCAGCCCCGACTTGGCGTTTCCACTCTGGGCTGATAGCACTAAGATGTTTTGTAAATATGGCTGTAGTACCGCTACCATCAGTTCGATGTATGACTCGAATTGGTAAATCTGGCAATTTTATCTCAGGATTAGCTAGAGCTATTTGGGGAGAATTCCAATTTGTGATTTTGCCTAAAAATATATTTACATAAACCTGACGTGGTAGCTTTAGACCAGTTGGGATATCAGAGATATTGTAAGCTACTACTATAGAACCAGCAGTTATGGGTAAAGCGATCGCTCCTCGTTTGATTTGAGCTGCTTGTTCATTGGTAATTGCCACATCGCTGGCTGCAAAATCTACAGTATTGTTAATTAACTGTTGCACTCCAGCACTACTACCTATTGCTTGGTAGTTAATTTCGACGTTGGGGTTTTGTTTGTTGTAATTTAAAAACCAGTTCTGATACAAAGGTTCCGGAAAACTTGCTCCGGCACCAACAAGATAAACCTTATTTGTATTTTTACTATGAGCAGCGCAAGCAACAACACTCAACGCAACAGCAACTAGAGTGAGAAAGTGAGCTATTCGCTTGAGTTGAAGTTGAGCAGGCATACAAATCTATCTGTGACAATTTTTAATAAACAGCCTTAGTAATTTTCCCATCGGTAGCTGTGGGTGTGGCGTAATTATAAGCTAAAAAATGTCTGCATTGCACATAAATTGCACAGTCGATCATGTTCGCGCAGCGTCTTCTGAACTTTGTAAGACCCCAACACAAAACTTGCCGATTATAGAACCGGGGGACTGAAACCCACGGAACTGTGTAAGTTTTGTTTAATCCAACTTTTGAAGGCTCTAATTGCTTGACTTCTGCCAACTTTCATGCACTGCTCAGTGTATTCGTTCACTAGTTCAATAATTGGGATATTAGGAAAATTGGGACTAAAATTAGATTCTATATATTTCCCTGCTTGTAGTAGATTAATTTGCAATCCTTTTGGACTATATCGCCATAACTCAGGTACTCCCAAAATCCGATAGTTATCAAACTTAGTGCGGGAAGTAATATCAATTTCGATTGCTAAATCAGGTGGTGGATCTACATTTAAATCTAGACGTTTTTTGCCAATTACAGCCGCTTGGTTTTGAATATAAAAACAGGTGTCTGGTTCTACGGCTTGTTGTGTTCGCTCATTTTTCAAAGTGGTTGAACCAAAAGGTTCAAAATCAACTTGGAGTTCATCTAAGAGAATTTTTACTAAATCACCGATGCATTCTTTATCTTTTTCATGTTCAGGCAATGGAACCATAATCTCTAACCAGCCATCACTATAAGAAATACGTGCTGCACGCTTTTCTCCTAATTCTTCTAAGATGTTTTCTAGCTGCTGCCAGTTAATATCTTGCAGTAACATTTGTTGTCCTGGTTTGACGATAATTTGTTGTAATTCTAAAAGCATATTTTTTAAGTTATGAGTAAACAGGTGAGCCAGCGTACAAGTAGTGTGATTGGAACAATGACGCGTTTTTCTGAAGCGCTGCGCCAGAGTTAGTAGGGTGTGTCAGTACGAATAATTTCTTGGGTGATTAAGGGTTTTTGTTTGCTGACGCACCTGGATATCACTTGAAAAACACATCACATTTAGTGTAAATTTTGTTTGACCCAACTTCTGAAGGCTCTAATTGCTTGACTTCTGCCAACTTTCATGCACTGCTCAGTGTATTCGTTCACTAGTTCAATAATTGGGATATTAGGAAAATTGGGACTAAAATTAGATTCTATATATTTCCCTGCTTGTAGTAGATTAATTTGCAATCCTTTTGGACTATATCGCCATAACTCAGGTACTCCCAAAATCCGATAGTTATCAAACTTAGTGCGGGAAGTAATATCAATTTCGATTGCTAAATCTGGTGGTGGTTCTACATTTAAATCTAGGCGTTTTTTGCCAATGACAGCAGCTTGATTTTTAATATAGAAACAGGTATCCGGTTCTACAGCTTGTTGTGTTCGCTCATTTTTCAAAGTGGTTGAACCGAAAGGTTCAAAATCAATCTGGAGTTCATCTAAGAGAATTCTGACTAATTCACCAGCAATTTCTTTATCTTTTTCATGTTCAGGCAATGGAACCATAATTTCTAACCAGCCATCACTATAAGAAATACGTGCTGCACGCTTTTCTCCTAATTCTTCTAAGATGTTTTCTAGCTGCTGCCAGTTAATATCTTGCAGTAACATTTGTTGTCCTGGTTTGACGATAATTTGTTGTAATTCTAAAAGCATATTTTTTAAGTTGATATGGTTTCTGTTTGCTCAATCTTTGGCTGTAAACTCAACTGATCTAAAATCTCTAAAACCTCGCGTTCAAAGGCAACTTGGGCGCGATTAGTTTTGCCACCAACATACAAGCGATCGCCTTTTTGTAATGCCCAAAATTGGGAGTGAGAAAAATAACTCATCACTACACCTGCCATCAGCACAGCAAACCCTGTATAAACAATGGGAATCCCTGGATCAGATTTAATTTGTAAGCCAGTACTACCAACTACATCTAAAATTTTTAGTGTGACACCGTTGACCTTAGTGGACATACCCGCACGGACAGTATCAACTAGTTGACCAGTAGAGTCATAAATTAACACCATCCCTTGCAAGTCTCTAGCTAACAGAGAGACACCTGCACTCAAATCTGGTTTAGTGGGAATCCATGTACCCCAAATACGCCCTTTGCCCTTGGTATCCAAAGGTGCCATGGGTAACTGAAAAATGGGGCTATTATTAATTTTGACGCGAACAGCTGCAATTCCCCAATCAGTTTGATAGAAAGTGACGCCATGATAACGCAGAGGTTGATTGACAAAAATCTGTTTATGGTCAACTTCTTTTCCCTGATTATTTAAGACAGACATATCCGAATAAAATTGGTCAATTCCACCAGAGGGAGTGTAATCAATCCAAAAACGATTAACTCGCACAGACCAATCTTTGGTAACGTTGGTAGCAGCAAAAGGCCCAGCATCAATAATATTTTTCACCTGAAACGTGTCGCCACTAGGAACCATTTCTTGGGCCATAAATCCTGTCATTGCACCCCAAATTCCGCCCAGCAATATCGATACAATGCCTATATGCACAATAATCGGCCCGATGCGTCCAACTATTCCTTTTCGCGCATAGAGAATATTGTCTTTTTCTTGAAAAAGTTTATAGCGATGTTTTCGTAATATTTCGCCTAGAGAATCGAGAGAACCTGTATCTAGTTCTGCACTCAAAGCTAACTTTTGAAATTGTCGCGGTTCTTCGTAATATTTCCAACGACGGGCAGTTTTTAAGGCTGGTAATTGGCGGGTAAATGTACAAGCTGTTAAGCTTGTGCCGAATAAAATTAGTAACGATAAAAACCACCAAGTACGATACACATGGTCTAAGCCGACTACTTGAATTACCTTCCAACTCAAGAAACCAAACAATGCGGGATGTTCTGGGTAGTTGGCTTGGTAGAATGCGGGTGATTGACCTTGCTCAATTACAGTACCGCTAACGCTGAAAAGTGCGATGATCAGCAGTAAGGCGATCGCCAAGCGTAAATCTGTCAATATAGGTAAGAAGTCCTGCTTAAAATACTTACCAACGATTGACCACCAACTTGATTTTGGGGATGCGGAATTTTCTAAAGTCATTGTTTAAAAGTTGCCAAAGGGAAACCGCGAAACTAAGGAAATTACACCAAATCCTACCAACAACGCACCGCTGACTGGATTAATCCAACCAGACCAACGCCGTACCTCTAACAACTTTTTAATTGCTGCGGTAAAAGTGCCAGCCAAAATTAACGGTGCTACATAACCTGCTGTGTAGGAAAGTAGTAAAGCAGCACCTAAAACTAAATCTTGCGTGCTAGCAACCCAACCCAATATGCTGGCTAAGACAGGGGTGCTACAAGGAGATGCAACCAGACCAAAAGTTAATCCAATCGCGTAAGAACGTACACCCGGCGGTAAATCTTGCGAAATCCAATTAGTATCGCCAAAAGATGGAAATTGCAGCGGTAAAGCTTCGAGTAAATTCAACCCCATGAGAATGGCGATGATACTGACGATGATTGGTAAACCGATACCTATCTGACCGTAGACTTTGCCAACCAAAGCGGCGATTACTCCCAATGCCGCCAATGTGGTTGCTAATCCCAAAGCAAACCAAGTAGATTGTGCAGCTGCTTGTAGACGGCTTTTTGCTTCATAACCACCGATGTAACCAATGGTAATTGGTAGCATAGAGAGCATACAAGGCGTGAGGCTGGTTAGCAAGCCAGCGACAAAAATTATCAGAACACTCAGCAAACTGAGGTGAGTCAGCTGGTTAGAGACAAGGGTGTTGGCGAATTGTTCTAGTTCGTAGAATCGGGTTTGCAATGTTTCAAGCATGGGGCGTTTTCCAGCGGGAAATGCTTACTCTGCTTGAATTTTAGCTTATTTTATGCTTCTGGGTTGGAGTGGGGAATGAGGGAGATGAGGGAGATGAGGGAGAAAATTTCTCGGCGTCCCCATTCCCTCACTCACAGCATTCCTGCTGATTCATACAACCGTTTGAGCATCGCTGTAATCTTGGTACCATAGTCTAAATCAGCTGCCCAGCGTCCTGCTAGTTGTTCTACTAATGGGGCAATACCACGTGTCACAAAGCGAAACCGTGGGTCTACAACCTCATTTACTAATGGTTCTAGACTAGCGTAAGCTTTTAAATGTTGAATGTGCGCTCTCACGCCAATTCTGGCACTCTCAAAAGAAGCAGCCTGGGCACCACCACCAATCGCGCCTAAACCCGCAAAGTTATTTTGCTCAGGTTTGATATCACCACCAAAGCGCAAAAATCCTGTTTCTAAACACATTTGGCAAAAGGCAATGTCATAGTTTACACCTTCTGTAGTGGCTTCTTCTCGATAGAGTTTGGGGATATCAGGAAATTTTACCAAAGCATTTTCGTTGTTGTTTCGCAGAAATAGTTGCATTTGCACTTCTGATGTAGTGCCGTTTGACATTAATCGGTCAAATTGACCAGGACAAACTACTAAATTTGATCGCAAGCTAACTGTGCGAGTGGCTGCGTCCCAACCGACTGCAACGTTAAAATCACGCAGTTCCACGGCTTTAACATATACTACTTTGCGATAAGTAATTCTGCGGATATTAGCTATTTTCGAGAGGTCAATCCGCAACCGATCTACTAAATCAATCGGAATATAAGCGTTACCGTTGATTAAAATTCCTTGTTCTGAGTACTTTTGTCCATTAATATTAATGTTGATTGGTTGATAGGTTGGTTCATTAGTATTTCCAGGACTGGGGTCAATTACACGACTCCAAGATGCTAGCCCATCAGCAATTCCCAACGCAAAATCGCGGCGACGATTTTGCAGCAAAGAACGATCCTCTGGACTGCTAAGAAAGCCTACCTGCATCAATAAAGAAGGTAGTGTTGTCTGGCGACAGAATGCTAAACGGCCCAAGCCACTATCTGTATCTGGCTTGACTCCACGATTTGGTAATTGGGGTACGCGGCGCAAAAGTCCTACTAGTAACAATTCAGCATTGCTTTTACGCTCATTATTACTGGCAATATAAAAGACACTAGCCCCACGCACGGAAGGATTATTTGCCGCATCAGCTTGAATTTCTAAAGCCACATCACCACGACGGCTACGAGAATTAATCCAGGCAATAGTTTGGGCAGCACTTAAATCATCAGGAACCGCTAAAACTTCAAAACTCCGCGATCGCAATTCCGTAACAATCAAATCCCGCAGCAGAATCATTTCCCTCGCTTCCGTTGTCCCACCTGCGATCGCACCTGGATCAATCCCTCCCGCTTCTTTGCCTCCATGAGCTGCTGAAATAAAAACACGTCCCATCTTGAATATTTCCTCTGATAAAATCAAGCGTCAGCAAATCTATGAATCATTTTTAGTCGAGCAACAAGAATATAATAGCCATCAGAAGTCTTTTGTCCTTTGTCCTTTGTTATTTCTCCAAAGTTCAAGACCAATAAACTTGTTGCAAAAATCAGGGAAAAAAGACAACCCTTCCCCAAAACATCGCGTCACGCAGGATTTTGGAGCCATGAGTACCACAATTACCCAACCCCTCAGCCTAGAAGAATTTCTTAAGCTCCCAGAAACCAAGCCTGCAAGCGAATACATCAACGGTGAGATTATTCAAAAGCCAATACCAAAAGGGAGACACAGCCGCCTGCAAGGTAAACTTTGTGCTGCGATCAATTATGTTGCAGAAGAAAAAAAGATTGCTTATGCGTTCCCTGAATTACGTTGTACCTTTGGGGAACGTTCAATCGTACCCGACGTGGCTGTATTTCAGTGGAAGCGTATATCACTTACGAGCAATGATGAAGTTCTAGATAACTTTGAACTCTCACCAGATTGGACAATCGAGATTCTCTCGCCAGAACAAAAACCTAATAAAGTGATTGGCAATATTCTGCACTGTCTTAAGTATGGTAGCCGCCTGGGATGGTTTCTTGACCCTGATGACCTCAGTATCTTGGTCTTTCTACCAGAGCAGCAGCAATTGCTGCTACAGGGGAAAGACCCTTTACCTGTGTTACCAGAAATTGAACTTGCACTAACTGCCGAACAAGTTTTTGGTTGGTTAAAAATGGGTAGTTAGCTCAGTGAATAGTAAATTTGGCGGTCTAAAATTAAGTGAGGAAGCCAACTAAATTATTCTCCTGTTCCCCTGTTCCCCAGTCCCCAATACCATGCAAATCCCCCGCTTGCACCCAGACACAATTGAGGAGATTAAACTACGAGCTGACATTGTAGATGTCGTCTCAGAATACGTAGTTTTACGCAAACGAGGCAAAGATTTTGTTGGTTTATGTCCCTTCCATGATGAAAAAACACCTAGCTTTACAGTCAGCCAAAGTAAGCAAATGTATTTTTGCTTCGGCTGTCAAGCTGGAGGCAATGCCATTAAGTTTTTAATGGATTTGGGTAAACACTCTTTTACTGAAGTGGTGCTAGATTTAGCACGGCGTTATCAAGTGCCTGTGCAAACCTTAGAACCTGAACAAAAACAAGAATTACAGCGTCAGTTGTCTTTGCGTGAGCAGTTATACGAAGTTCTCGCTTCCGCAGCACAGTTTTATCAACACGCCCTCAGACAATCACAAGGGCAAAATGCAATTCAATATTTGCGAGCTAATCGCCAACTCAAAGAAGAAACAATTCAGCAGTTTGGTTTAGGTTATGCACCCGCAGGTTGGGAAACCCTCTATCGCTATCTAGTGCTAGATAAGCACTATCCGGTGCAGGTAGTAGAAAAAGCGGGATTGATTAAACCGCGCAAGGAAGGGGGCAGTTATTATGATGTGTTTCGCGATCGCTTGATGATTCCCATTCGCGATGTCCAAGGACGGGTGATTGGCTTCGGTGGCAGAACTCTTACCAATGACGACACTTGTTACAATTCTGGGAACCCCCGCAACACAGTGTCTCAACAACCCAAATATCTCAATTCACCAGAAACAGAACTTTTTAGTAAAGGTAAAACACTATTTGCCCTCGATCAAGCCAAAACTGGGATTTCGCAACTCGATCAAGCTGTAGTAGTGGAGGGATATTTTGATGCGATCGCCCTCCATGCTGTGGGTATCAACAATGCCGTCGCTTCTCTTGGTACTGCCCTCAGCTTAGAACAAGTTAGACAAGTATTACGTTATACCGACTCCAAGCAGTTAGTTCTCAACTTTGATGCTGATAAAGCAGGGACAAACGCCGCTGAAAGAGCGATCGGTGAAATTGCAGATTTAGCATATAAAGGCGAAGTCCAACTCAAAATTCTCAATTTGCCCAATGGTAAAGATGCCGATGAATACTTGCGTGAGCGAACCCCAGAAGACTATCAGGAACTGTTAGCAAATGCTCCACTTTGGCTCAATTGGCAGATTGACCAAATTATCAAAGACCGTGACTTAAAACAGGCTACTGATTTTCAGCAAGTAACTCAACAAATAGTAAAATTACTGAAAAATATAGCCAATAGTGATACGCGTAACTATTACGTTTCCCACTGTGCAGAAATACTCAGCTTAGGAGATAGCAGACTGATACCGTTACGAGTAGAAAACCTCTTAACTCAAATTGCTCCAGCTGCGGCTACCTACTCTCAGCCTTTACCAGCAAGTAAACAGTGGGGAAGCACCAGAAATTCTCAATCCCCCCCCACTTCCCTTCGACTTCCTTCAGAGCAAGCCCGCAGTCTTTTAGAACTAGCAGAGGCTTTATTGCTGCAAATTTACCTGCATTGCCCCGAACAACGTCAAACTATTATTGAAGCTTTAGGACAGCGAGATTTAGAATTTAGCCTTTCTCACCATCGACTTTTGTGGCGACAGATTTTAGAGTTAACAGGAGAGCAACTAGATTTAATCTCAAGTTTGCAAAATCAGTACCTAGAATTATCTGAAGAAATAGGATTAATCTCTCATTTATTTCATCTGAATGAGAACAGCAAAAAAGAAATATTGCGTACTCCGCAAGTAATTCAAGCTGCGATCGCTTGTATCGAAAGAGTATTCAGAGAAAAGCGCTATCGCTATTTCTTAGAACTATGGCAGCAAACGGATCCGCAAGCAGAACCAGAACGATGGCAATCATATTATCAAGCATTCTACACCGAAAAATTGCGGCTTCAGGAACTAGACCGCCAACGGCTATTTTCCATCACTGACTTACTTTAGCAAAACCGCATTACGTCTGATGTGAATTACGTTAGCGCAGCGGTAGCGAGGTACGAGCGTCATTACGAATTACGAATTATTTAATGAGCTTTCTTGCTCAAACAGGCGCGATCGCGTAAGAATATTAATTAAGGTTTGTAACTTATCTTAACAATGGCGCTAGCAGAGCTTAATCAAACTCCTACCCCTCCCCGTACACTGGGATACGATTATGATTTGGTAATTGTCGGTGGCGGGATTATTGGCTTAACCCTAGCCTCGGCTTTAAAAGATTCAGGCTTGAGTGTGTTACTCATCGAAGCCAAAGTCACCTCCACCGCAGTCGCTAAGGGACAAGCTTACGCCGTTCACATGCTTTCGGCACTGATTTATCAAGGAATTGGCATTTGGGATAAAATGTTACCTCAAATCACCAAATATTGCCGTGTGCGTCTTTCTGATGCCGATTATCCCGATGTGGTGGAGTTCGACACGGCTGATATCGGTAAACCAGAGTTGGGTTATGTGGCTGAACACCAAGCGCTATTGCAGCCTTTGCAGGAATTTGTCCAAAATTGCCCCAATGTCACTTACCTCTGTCCGGCTGAAGTGGTGAGTACGCAATACCAACAGGACATAGTAGCAATAGATATTAAAGTTGCTGAGCAACTGCGGACAGTTCGGAGTAGATTACTTGTAGCCGCAGATGGGGCGCGATCGCCGATTCGCCAAGCAGCTGGTATTAAAACCCACGGCTGGAAGTATTGGCAATCTTGCATTGTCGCCTTTGTCAAACCAGAAAAACCCCACAACAACACAGCTTACGAAAGATTTTGGTCTAGCGGCCCGTTTGCGATTTTACCTTTACCTGGGAACCGTTGCCGCATCGTGTGGACAGCCCCCCACGCAGAAGCACAAGCTTTGTGTGCTTTAAATGATGAGCAATTTTTGGCGGAATTAAGCCGTCGCTATGGCGATCATATGGGTAAGTTAGAACTACTAGGCGATCGCTTTATTTTTCAAGTGCAACTCATGCAAAGCGATCGCTATGTACTTTCCCGATTGGCATTGGTTGGCGATGCGGCACACAATTGTCATCCCGTCGGTGGACAAGGCTTAAATTTGGGTATTCGTGATGCAGCAGCTTTGGCACAGGTACTACAAGCAGCGCACGCAGCAGGCGAAGATATCGGCAACATGCAAATCCTCAAGCGCTATGAACGTTGGCGTCAGCTAGAGAACCTGACAATTTTAGGTTTCACCGATTTACTAGATCGAATATTCTCTAATAACTTCTTACCTGTGGTAGTAGTTCGTCGCTTGGGTTTATGGTTGATGCAGCGAGTACCCATCTTAAAAGTATTTATGCTCAAACTGATGATTGGGTTGAAAGGGCGTACCCCAGAATTAGCCAAATATGAGATAGTGTGAAAGCGATCGCCTCAACTCAGGAATTCCTTTAAATAATTCGTAATTCGTAATTCGTAATGACGCGACGCTCGATGACTCGCTCTAAGCGAAGCTATGCCGCAGGCTTTACGCTGACGCTCGTACCGACGCTCGATGACTCGCTCTAAGCGAAGCTATGCCGCAGGCTTTACGCTACGCTATCGCTAACGCTGACGCTCGTACCTCGCTACCGCTTCGCTAACGCTAACGCTATCGCGGACTCGCTACCGCTGCGCTA
>NZ_JCACKM010000029.1:0-56287 GCF_059505385.1 Desmonostoc vinosum | reverse complement strand
CCGGGAAACCCGTCCAACGCAGTGGCTCCCCAAGATCACACTGCCTCAACTTTGTCAGACAGACCCCAACACAAAACTTACAGGTTATAGAACCGGGGGACTTAAACCCACGGAACTAGTTAACGCCTCGTAACTTGCGAGTGTTGTCCACTAAGCTTTGAGCAAACTGATCAAACCGTTGAGAAAGCTTTTCATCCGTTAACTTATTTTCTGGACTAAAAGCACCCCATGCTTGTCCTATGGCAATTTGTTCTGGAATTACCCAACCGTGTACCCAGCGCATAATTATCCGTAGATCGTTCAAAGCATTGCTATTAGACTGACCTCCTAAGATACTAATCAGTCCTGTTACTTTATCAGATAGTTCTTCAAAGCTCATCAAATCTAGAGCATTTTTCAAAACACCACTAACACCACCGTGATACTCAGGTGTTGCCAAAATTAACCCATCAGCGCGGCTAACTGTATCCTGTAACCGCTTGACATCTGGGTAATCTGGATATTCCTTGCCGCCGTTACAAAACGGTAGCCGTAACTGTCGCAAATCAAGAATTTCTACCTCCGCACCCAAGGCTTCTATCCTTTGTGCTGCTACCTGCAAAGCAATTTGGGTATACGAGTTGGGTCTTAAACTACCACCAAGGCCAACAATTCTTACCATAGTTCACCCACTAATTACTAACTGGCTATCATCGAAGAAGGGAACTCTTAACAGGGAAAAGTTTTTCCTATTTCTTGTTCTCTAGCCCTGAGTAAAAGACTCCCTATTAAGAGTCATCCGTTAAGAGTTCCCTTTTTAACAACAAACTTCTTAAAAACGAAGTCATTACGACTATGCTTATAGTAGCGATTTACGTCGTAATATGTCAAATTACACTCTAGTGCCAAATTTTATGTGTCATGAATAAGAGGGATGAGGGAGAATATCAATTCGCAATTCCCCATTACCCCTAATCCCCATTCCCTATGTGGAAGCTAGACTAGATAAGAAAACTGTAATTTCCAGTTATTACAATTTTTGCTAGAAGGATAGGCATAAAACTAGCGCTCAGCCTATGGCAGCAGACAAAAGGTAACTATTATGACAAATTCTGTAAAGAAGGCTTTGATAAAACAGCGATGTCTTGCGACAAGCCGCTCTGCGTCTACGCCGAAACGCCTTGCATGGACTGGTGTGCTAGCAGCCGGTTTGATTATGCTGCCAAGTATTTTTGGGGTTACGCCTGCCTTGGCACAAAAAGCAGAGCGTGATTCTCTAAGTTATGGCGAGTTAATTAAGAAAGCAAAGCAGGGAGAAATCAAAAGAGTAGAGCTAGATGAAACCGAGCAAATAGCAAAGGTATATCTACAAGATCAAAAGCCAGATAAACCGCCGCTGCAAGTCAGACTTTTGACGCAAAACACAGAGTTAATTAATATTCTCAAAGAAAAGAATGTTGAGTTTGGTGAAGTTTCCTCTGCTAACAGTAGAGCCGCTGTGAGTTTATTAATTAATCTCATGTGGATTTTGCCGTTGGTGGCTTTAATGCTATTGTTCCTCCGCCGTTCTACCAATGCCTCTAGCCAAGCGATGAACTTCGGCAAATCTAGAGCGCGTTTTCAAATGGAAGCAAAAACTGGGGTGAAATTTGAGGATGTCGCAGGGGTTGAAGAAGCTAAAGAAGAATTGCAAGAAGTTGTCACTTTCCTCAAACAACCAGAAAGATTTACCGCAGTAGGCGCACGTATTCCCAAAGGAGTATTGTTAATTGGCCCTCCTGGTACAGGTAAAACTTTACTGGCAAAAGCAATCGCTGGGGAAGCTGGTGTCCCGTTCTTCAGTATTTCTGGTTCGGAATTTGTTGAAATGTTTGTGGGTGTGGGTGCGTCCCGCGTGCGTGACTTGTTCAAGAAAGCCAAAGACAATGCTCCTTGTCTGATATTTATCGATGAAATCGATGCTGTGGGCCGGCAACGGGGTGCTGGTATCGGTGGCGGTAACGATGAGCGCGAACAAACTCTCAACCAATTGCTTACCGAAATGGATGGGTTTGAAGGTAACACTGGTATCATTATTATCGCTGCAACCAACCGCCCAGATGTGCTGGATGCCGCACTGTTACGTCCAGGACGCTTTGATAGACAAGTGATTGTGGATGCACCAGATTTAAAAGGACGACTGGAAATTTTGCAAGTCCACGCGCGTAATAAGAAAATTGATCCTAGTGTATCATTGGATGCGATCGCTCGCCGCACTCCTGGTTTTACAGGCGCAGATTTAGCTAACTTACTCAACGAAGCTGCCATTCTCACTGCCAGACGGCGAAAAGAAGCCATCACCATTCTCGAAATTGATGATGCTGTAGATAGGGTAGTAGCGGGTATGGAAGGTACTGCCTTGGTAGACAGCAAGAGCAAGCGTTTAATTGCCTATCATGAAGTTGGACATGCCTTAGTAGGTACTTTGCTCAAAGACCATGAACTCGTGCAGAAAGTCACACTCATCCCACGGGGACAAGCACTAGGTTTAACTTGGTTTACTCCCAATGAAGAACAAGGATTAATATCTCGTTCTCAATTGAAAGCCAGAATTACTGCAACTTTGGGTGGTCGCGCCGCCGAAGAAATTGTTTTTGGCAAAGCAGAAGTAACAACAGGTGCAGGAGATGACCTACAAAAAGTGACAAGCATGGCGCGGCAAATGGTGACGCGCTTCGGAATGTCTGAATTAGGCCCACTGTCCCTAGAAAATCAAAGTGGAGAAGTATTTTTAGGACGTGACTGGATGACTAAATCAGAATATTCTGAGGAGATTGCTGCTAAAATCGATTCCCAAGTACGGGACATTATTAGCCATTGCTACCGAACCGCGAAAGAACTGTTGCAAGAAAATCGTATAGTTCTAGAGCGCTTAGTAGACTTGCTATCAGACCAAGAGACAATTGAGGGCGAACTATTCCGTAAAATTGTTACTGAACACGCCCAAGTAGCTGATGAAAAATTGGTTGTATCTCATTCAACGCTAACTCAAGTCAACCCGTAATCAAAGGACGCGGTGAGTAGGTAGGTAAAGACAGAATTCAGATTCTACCTTCTGCTTTCATGAATTTTGTACTCTTGTGGGTAAAGGAAAAAGGTTTTTTCTTATTCCTTTCCCCCTTACCCTTTTCCCAGCTTCTGCAAGAAGTTCAAATAAAGAAACATCTCAACTCAGACGCGCTAAAACGTAGTCACGAGTACGGGAATCAAGAGCATTAGTCACAATTTTATGCGTAGAACCAAATTCAACCAGCCGCCCAACACGGTTTTCATTGTTACAAAAGAAAGCTGTGAAATCAGATAGGCGGGTTACTTGCTGCATGTTGTGAGTGACAATCACAATTGTCAACTCAGAACGCAAATTATGGATTAAATTCTCAATTTTCATACTAGCAATGGGATCAAGACCCGAACAAGGCTCATCCATCAGGAGAACTTTCGGTTTCACTGCTAAAGTACGAGCAATACACAGTCTTTGTTGCTGACCCCCAGAAAGCTCTAAAGCAGATTTGTGTAGCTTACTTTTGACTTCATCCCAAAGTTCGGCAGCTTTAATGGCAGACTCAACAATCTCATCTAGTTCTACTTTTGGACGCCACCCGACTATTTTTACTCCATAGGCAACGTTATCATAAACGCTCATGGGAAAAAGATTCGGCTTAGGAAAAACCATACTAACTTGGCGACGTAACCGATTTAAGTTAATGCGACGCTCATAAATATTTTGACCAAAAAACTCTACTCTACCCTCAACCCGCACTTCTTTTTCTAGTTCAATCATCCGATTGAGCGATTTAATAAAAGTAGATTTGCCACAACCACTAGAACCAATAATTGCCGTGACTTGGTTCTGGTTGATATCCATCGATACGCCTTCAAATATCTTTTGAGCATCGTAGTACAAGCTCAGATTTTTAACTCTGATGGCTGGAATTAATTTACTCATATTTATAATACGTATGATGCATTTACTGAGTAACGCAGTATAAGTTTAGCAGTACTGCGACACTATGTTACTCCGAAAAAGCATAATTTTATATAGATTATTCGTGTATACAGCAGGTAGGCTGTTAGTATATGCACGTATGTTTTACTGTTAAATATTTAACTTTTAAAGTTGATTTATCAAGTAAATATTAAGTTTTCACGCAGAAGTTTAATACACAAATTTGCCTTACACTTCACCCAAAACGCCCAGAAACGTAATCCCGGGTGCGAGAATCGAGGGGGTTGTTAAATATTTGCTCTGTAACACCAAATTCCACCATGTTGCCAATACGACTTTCATCTGTGCTAAAAAAAGCCGTTAAATCAGAGACACGAGCAGCCTGCTGCATGTTGTGAGTGACAATTACAATAGTCAAATCAGAACGCAAAACATGAAGCAGTTCTTCAACTTTCATTGTGGCAATGGGGTCAAGAGCTGAGCAAGGTTCATCCATGAGAAGAACTTTTGGTTTAACTGCTAAAGCACGCGCAATACACAGTCTTTGTTGTTGACCTCCAGAAAGCATTAATGCTGATTTATTCAGCTTATCTTTTACTTCATCCCAAAGTGCTGCATCTTTGAGAGCAGATTCGACAATTCCATCTAATTCTGCTTTGGGATGTCTGTTGGCTATTCTCGCACCGTAGGCAACATTTTCGTAAATACTTATAGGAAAAGGATTCGGTTTTTGGAATACCATACCGATTTGGCGACGTAAGCGATTGATATTAATTCGAGGGTCATAAATATTTTGTCCAAAAAATTCTACGTGTCCTTCAACTTTTACAGTTCCTTCTAATTCACTAATGCGGTTAAGAGTTTTAATAAATGTGGATTTACCACAACCACTAGGGCCAATGATGGCCGTAACTTGGTTTTGATAAATATCCATTGTCACCCCTTCAACCACTTTTGAGGTGCCATAATAAAAGTTTAAGTTTTGCACTTTAATAGCTGGAGTTAAATTACTCATACTAACTAAATATGTATAATAAAAACTAAATTTTTACTTTATTCTTCTTTGTTGAATAACTAAGCGAGAGACTAAACTGACACACAAAATTAGACAAAGTAAGACTATAGAAGTAGTCCATACCAATTGGTTTACTTGTGGGTCGGGGTCGTTATAGAGGTTGAAAATTAGCACAGGTAAAGAAGCTGTTGGATTAAGTAATCCTGCTGACCAATCTAAACTAAATAGGGCTGTAAAAATTAGAGGTGCAGTTTCACCAGCAGCACGGGCTATGGCTAACAAAGCACCTGTAGTAATTCCAGGGAGGGCAGCAGTAAAAACGATACGGAAAGTAGTTTGCAGTCGAGTTCCCCCTAAAGCAGCAGAAGCAAGGCGTTGAGATGTAGGAACAAGTTTTAAGGATTCTTCTGTTGTCAGTATAATAACAGGTAACATAATTACACTTAAAGCAAAACCCCCAGCGATCGCACTAAATCCCTTCGTCGCCAAAACGATTATACCGTAAGCGAATATACCGACAATAATCGAGGGAACACCTGTAAGAATATTAATAATGAAGCGAACTAGGTGAGTAGTTGAATTAGTTTGACTAAATTCTGATAGGAAGATTCCCGTCATGATCCCTGTGGGAATGCTTAAGAGCGCACCGATAGACACCATGGTTATGGTACCTAAAATAGCATTGCCAAAACCTTGGTCAATTACTGCTTTAATAAATATATCTGGTTTAATTCCAGTTATTCCTCGTGCGAGAATTTCCCATAAAATTGACAATAAAGGCACGAGTGCTAAAACTGTAAAAATAAACGCGATCGCATTCATTGCATAGGTAAAAAACAGTCGTCTGATAGTTAAAGGACTGTATAGTTCTGCTACTAGAGATTCATCTACTGCCGATTTTGAATAATCATTCATAATAGGTTGAGATTTTAAATTCTAATGATTTTTTCTGCCGATCCATTGCACTACTAGTAATGCAATCATATTCACAATTAAAGTTAGCCCAAATAAAATTAATCCCAGATAGCAGAGAGCGCCAATATGTAATCCCGGTTCAGCTTCTGCAAATTCGTTAGCCAATATAGAGGGAATTGTATAGGCTGGATCGAGTAAAGATGCGCTAATTTGTGAAGAGTTACCAATCACCATAGTCACAGCCATTGTTTCGCCTAAAGCACGCCCTAGAGCTAACATTGCCGCACTGATAATTCCAGAAAATCCAGTTGGCAGTAATACTCGAAAAATTGTTTCCCAGCGTGTACCACCTAAAGCCATAGATGCACTACGTAACTCTTTAGGGATGACCAGCAATATATCACGAGTAATTGCTGACATGATTGGCAAAATCATGATGGCTAGAATAATTCCAGCCGTCAACATATTTGTTCCAGAAGGGTCTTGTGTATTAAATAATGGTATCCATTTAAAAATATTAGATAACAATTTTTGTAAAGGTTCTAAGAACGGTATGAAAACAAAAATACCCCACAAACCAATAATGACACTTGGAATAGCTGCAATTAATTCCACAACGAATGCTAAAGTTGTTCGTAATGGCGAAGGTAAGAAATTTTCGCTTGTTACCAAAGCTACTGCTATACCTATTGGCACAGCAAATAAAAGAGCGATCGCACTACTTACTAAAGTTCCATAAATATAAGGTAATGCGCCAAATATCTGATTACCTGTATCCCAATCTTGGCTCCACAAAAAACCTAGTCCAAATTGCATCAAAGCTGGTCGGGCTTCTTGAAAAATCACCCAACTCATCACAAATAATACCGCCACAGAAATCACAGAAAAAATATAAACTAGCCCTGTAAAGCCTTGATTAAACCATAAGTCTTTAGCATCACTAGCCATTAAGTCAAAATTTTTATTATTTAAATTTGTCTGATTCGATGAGTTATTATCCGGTACCTTTGATGTTGCCATTATCAATTAAGAAAATAAACTATAGGAATCTGAATTGATTCATGAAATTATTTACATGTACAGGGAGTAGGGAAAAGTTTCTTACCCCACTCCCCATTTTCAAAACAGTAGGGTGAACTATTGATTCACCCTACTAAAAGAAAAAATTAATGGGATAAAAAACTATGGTTTGACATTGCTATTAACCGTCTGAAGTACTCGATTTACCACATTAGATGGAATTCTAGTGTAGTTTAAATCGTCATTATACTGTTGACCATCCTTTAATACCCAATTAACCCATTTTTTAACAGCATCAGCTTTAGAAGAATTAGCATATTGCTTGTAGACCATCATCCAAGTTAAACCAACAATCGGATAACCTTGTCCTGGGTCTCCCACAAAAACGCGGAAGTTCTCTGGAAAAGTCACATTTGATAAAGCTTCATTTGCAGTTTGTAAGGAAGGAGCAACAAACTCTCCTCGCTTATTCTGTACCAGTGCTGATTTTAGTTTGTTTTTGACAGCGTAGGCATATTCAACATAACCAATAGAGCCAGAAGTACGAGCTACTAAAGAAGCTACACCAGGGTTGCCTTTGCCTTTAAGTACGTTTGGTAGATTCCAACTTGGAGCAGTGTTAGCTCCTACTCTCCCTTTGAAATAACCACTTATAGCACTCAAATGGTTTGTAAAAATAAAAGTTGTACCACTACTGTCGGCACGAACAGCAAATTTAATTGGTTGATTTGGTAGGTTGACACCAGGGTTATCCGCTTTAATTTTGGCATCACTCCAGTTGGTAATTTGACCCGAAAAAATTGCTGGTAGAGTAGACCGAGACAATTTCAGATTATTAACACCTGAAAGATTGTAAACGACAGAAACAGCACCACCTGCTGTTGGTACTAAAATGACACCATTCTTGACTTTGGCAATTTCTTCATCTTTCATTGCTGCATCACTGCCCCCAAAGTCAACAGTTCCAGCAATAACTTGACGAATACCGCCACCGCTACCAATTCCTTGGTAGTTGATTTTCAAGTCTGGATGTTGTTTTCTCACTTCACGAGCATATTTTTCATAAAGTGGAGCGGGAAAAGTAGCTCCTGCACCATTAAGAGTTTGAGCTTGGGCGATCGCGCCAAAAACTGGACTTAGTGCCACACTAGCTGTCACAATTGAAGTAGTAACTACACGATTCAAGATGGTAGTCGAAAAAATCATATTGCCTCGTATTAAAGAAATATTTTTCCTGGCGTATTGACTGCTTTATGTAAGCTACATTCTTTATAGTTGAAAACAATTTAACAACTGATAAATAAATAGTTAACAAGTGATTAAGATTTCGTTTGTACACAAGCTTAATCTATATTAGATATAGATAAGTTCATATATTTTTGTTTCCAAAACATATGGAATTATAAATTTATTTTTTTGCAAATATAAAAATTTTATTAGCTATTCTTAATCGTAAAAATAATAATTGTTTTTATACCAATTCTGTATGAAGATGCGCTAAATTATCTTAGATTTAGCACAATCAATTAAAAACGTACCGCACGCGTAGCTTGCTTAAGGGTATGATTTTGCTATGAAAAACTTACCCTTGAAAGCCTCAGTGACTGGGAGGCAGGGGGAGAAAAATTCCCCATACTTTTCCTGTCACAGACGCTACGCGTAGCTTGCTATTGCGTAGGGGTACGATTTTGCTCAGTACAAGTTCCCCATTCCCCTAATCCCCACTGGGCTTCGCTAACGTGGGGCCCCCGAGTTTCCCATTCCCATTGCAAGCGACAAATGACTAATAATATAAGAAGGCACTTCACACTTCTTTAAAGATTCAACTTTACTAGAACAATGGCAAGAGATCTACGGGGATTCATCAAAATTCTGGAACAAAAGGGTCAATTACGGCGAATTTCAGCTTTAGTTGACCCAGATTTAGAAATAGCGGAGATTTCTAACCGGATGCTGCAAAAAGGTGGGCCAGGGTTGTTATTTGAAAACGTCAAAGGCGCTTCTTTCCCCGTAGCGGTGAATTTGATGGGAACCGTGGAAAGGATATGCTGGGCAATGAATATGCAGCATCCAGAAGAGTTAGAAACTTTAGGTAAGAAGTTGTCGATGTTGCAACAGCCAAAACCGCCGAAAAAGATTTCCCAAGCAATAGATTTTGGAAAAGTGCTGTTTGATGTCGTCAAGGCAAAACCAGGACGTGACTTTTTTCCTGCTTGTCAGCAAGTGGTAATCCAAGGCGATGATTTGGATTTGAATAAGTTACCTTTGATACGCCCATATCCTGGTGATGCAGGTAAGATTATCACGCTAGGATTAGTAATTACAAAGGATTGTGAAACAGGAACACCAAATGTAGGCGTGTATCGTTTACAACTGCAATCCCAAAATACGATGACAGTCCACTGGTTATCAGTGCGTGGTGGGGCTAGACATTTGCGAAAAGCTGCCGAACGTGGGAAGAAATTAGAAGTAGCGATCGCTCTTGGTGTTGATCCGCTAATTATCATGGCAGCGGCTACGCCCATACCTGTAGATTTATCAGAATGGCTATTTGCTGGGCTTTATGGTGGTTCGGGTGTGCAACTGGCAAAATGCAAAACCGTAGATTTGGAAGTACCTGCAGATGCAGAATTTGTTTTGGAAGGGACAATTACACCAGGGGAAGTTTTACCAGATGGGCCTTTTGGCGATCATATGGGTTACTACGGAGGTGCAGAGGATTCACCCTTAATCCGCTTCCAATGCATGACACACCGTAAAAATCCGATTTATTTGACCACATTTAGTGGACGCCCACCCAAAGAAGAGGCGATGATGGCGATCGCACTCAATCGCATCTATACCCCTATTCTGCGGCAACAGGTATCAGAAATTGTCGATTTCTTCTTGCCAATGGAAGCTTTAAGTTACAAAGCAGCAATTATTTCCATTGATAAAGCGTATCCAGGACAAGCACGACGGGCAGCTTTGGCCTTTTGGAGTGCCTTGCCTCAATTTACTTACACCAAATTTGTGATTGTCGTAGATAAAGACATAAATATTCGCGATCCGCGTCAAGTAGTGTGGGCAATTAGTTCCAAAGTTGACCCTGTGCGAGATGTATTTATTTTGCCAAATACACCCTTTGATACTCTAGATTTCGCTAGTGAGAAAATTGGTTTAGGTGGACGCATGGGAATTGATGCAACGACAAAGATTCCGCCAGAAACTGAACATGAATGGGGTGCGACCTTAGAATCAGATCCAGATGTAGCAGAGATGGTAGAAAGACGATGGACAGAGTATGGCTTAGCAGATTTGCGCTTAGGAGAAGTTGACCCAAATTTGTTTGGCTACGATATGAAATAGAAAAAAATAAATTAGTCCAACAAGCTAAAGCCTGTTGAGCTAATAATAAAAATTTGGAGAAAATATGAAAAAATTTACATCACAGCTAGTAATGGGATTAGCACTCAGTTTTACTAGTGTGATTGTTAATAGTACTATGACTAATCAATTGGTTTTAGCAAAACCAACCAATCTACACAAGTGCGATATTTTTGCTTATGTCACCGATACAGATCCGCAAGGTATAAATGTACGGAAAGCTGCGGGCACTAGGAATAGAATTGTCGGGAAAATACCCATTAATGAAACAGTTAAAATTATCGCTATTGCTGGAAATTGGGTACAGATTACCAATGCTAGCGACGGGTTTCAAGGAACGGGATGGGTATTTGTCAAAAATTTAGGTATATCAACAAAAGGGTATGCTACTAATGGCGTAGATATTTACACAAATGCTAATCTGCAAAGCCGAAAAATCATTAGAGTTCCTGCTAGTTTGAATATCAAATTATTAGGTTGTAAAGGAGATTGGGCAAAGGTAGAATATAAAGGATTGAAGGGTTGGTTAGCAAAAGAAGATCAGTGTGGTGCAGCTCTTACTAGTTGTTCTTAGTTTGATGGTAATACAGTTTTTTAGCACTAAAATTCTCTAACTACGAACTGTTTTTATATTTATCCTTAAAAACTATAACTAGGTAATCCAGTGATATCAATCTCAAGAGAAAACTCGACCTTGCGCTCCAATAGCAAGCGTTCGCGAATCTCCTGCTCAATTAATTCTCTTTCGAGCTTTGTAATGCCACTATTAAACGCTCAACATTCCCTGATTCCTGCTAATTGATGAATTTGTTGAGTGTACCAGATAATTTCAAGCATTCCCTGATCCATGTCCGTATTTGATGTTAGCTGTGGCTGTAGATTAATATTTTCAGTTCGACTGGTTAAAAGTTGCATTGGAAGATCTGGTGCAACTGCTAAAGGTCTTGCCAAACCAATCACATCCACACTGTCCTCAGAAATTGCTTGTACCATAGCATTAACTGAGCGAAAGCCCCCAGTCAACATAATTGGAATAGAAACAATTGAGCGCACGAGGCGAACATATTCTAGAAAATAAGCTTCTCGTTGCCTTGTACTTTCTTTTTGAGGAATTTTTACCTGACCCATCATTGCCAATTTTTCGTAAGTTCCACCAGATATTTCAACTAAATCAACACCAACTTGTTCTAAAGCCTGAACAACATTAATAGACTCTTCTTCCGTAAAACCACCTCGTTGAAAATCAGCAGAATTGAGTTTGACACTAATCGGAAAATCTCGACCAAGACAGCTACGTATCCCTTGATACACCTCTAACAAGAAACGCATACGTTTTTCTGGCGTTCCTCCCCATTTATCAGTACGTAAATTAGAAACAGGAGATAAAAACTGGCTAATCAAATAGCCATGAGCTGCATGAATTTGTATGCCAGTAAAACCAACTTTTTTGGCTACTGTTGCTGTATAAATGTGACGCTCAATTAATTGTTCAATCTCGGCTGGAGTCAATGCTCTAGGATGAGCAAATTCTTGAGCGGGCAGTTGTAAGGGAACTGAAGATGGTGCCACAGGTTGAGATGATAAATATTTTGGTGATTGCCGTCCTGGATGGTTAATCTGCATCCATACATGACCTCCTTTTGTTTTGCTTGCATTTGCCCATTGTTCTAGTAATACTAAATGTTGTTCATCCTCAATTACAATGTCATTTGGTAAAACTAGTGCTGAACTATCAATCATTACATTGCCTGTAATTAATAATCCTGCACCTCCTAATGCCCATCGTTTATACAAGCTAACTATTTCTGGTGTTGGAGCATTATTACTATCACCTAATTGCTCATTCATTGCAGCTTTAGCTATGCGATTTGGTAACTGCGCCCCACACAATAGTTTTAACGGCTGGTTGAGAATTGCTACTTTGTTTGTCATAGGTTTAACTGACATTAATTACCATTATTATCGAAATTTTCTAATTTTTGTTGAGGGAGAGATACGAGCCAAAAGATTTGTTCTTGATTACAAAGCTTGTAAAATCTCCTCATCTACAGAAAAATCAACCTCTGCTTTGTCATTTCCAGCCGCGAGATAATCATTTTCAAAGGAATCAGTTAGCCCAGAAATTAAGTCATACTCAGGTTGCCAATTTAATTGAGTCACCGCTTTATTCACCGCAGCAAAGAAATGCTGTACCCGCATGGGAAAAGCTTTACGTTTGCCAAAATCAAACTTTTTCGGGTCGTAATGGACAATATTTACAGCATCGGCTGATTTACCCGCAGCTACAGCACAAGCACGGGCTAAACCATCAAAAGTCACAAAGCGATCGCCAGAAATATTATAAATTTGCTTTAGAGCTTGTTCATTGCCCAAAACTTGAGACATTGCCTTGGCTAAATCCTTGACATGTCCTAGTTGGGTAATGTGTAATCCATTACCAGGAATTGGAACTGGACGATCGCGTACAATTCTGTCAAAAAACCAGCTTTCTAACTCGTTATAATTACGTGGCCCGTAGATGTAAGTAGGACGAATGGAGGTAAAAGGTAATTCCTGTTGTCTTAGGTAAGCTTCTGTTTCATGCTTACCTTGATGACGGCTTTTTGGATCGACCTTATCGCCTTCTACATGAGGCAATTGATCAGATTTCAGGTATACTCCAGCAGAACTCATATACACAAAATGCTGTATTTTACCTTGAAAAATTTCTGCCAGCGGTTGAGTATCTGTTAGTTCTCGTCCATTATTGTCAAAAATAGCATCAAACTCTTCTTGTGCTAACTTTTCTTTTAATTGAGTAGCATCGGTGCGATCGCCTGTAATTTGTCCTACTCCCGGTAAATCAGGTACTGGACGATTACCACGATTAAACAATACTACCTCATGCCCCTGTTCCACTAGTAGTTGTGTCAGGTAAACACCAATGAATCGAGTGCCGCCCATAATCAGAATTCGCATAAATTCCCAATTCCTATTTCAATTGTTGAGGGATTAGGGGCTGGGAATGAGGGAGAAATTTTCCCCGCATCCTCTTGCCCAATCCCCAATCTGAGGTTATCAGGTTACAGTATCCCTCTGGAACCTCTTATGGGAAATTACGTCTTAGATTTAACCTGGGGCGCTTCCCATTCCACAAAGGGAAACTTTTCAGTTAACCTCATAATTTACCCAAGTGTTTTTCATCCATTCAAGTTAGCTGTGCCCTTGAAATATGCTTTAGTTCATGAGTGGCTAACACCTAAAGCCACTGGCGGATCAGAACTCGTTGTCAGGGAAATTTTGAATCATGTTGATGCTGATTTATATGCCCTCATTGATTTTGAATCCAGCAATCCCGAAAGTTATCTATACAAGCGTCAAATTGGCAGAACGTTTCTCCAGTACTTACCCTCTGCACGCAATGGTGTACAGAAATATTTGCCGTTATTGCCATTGGCAATTGAACAGCTAGATTTACGCCACTATGACGTAATTCTCTCTTCATCTCACGCCGTTGCCAAAGGAGTTTTGACTACTCCAACTCAGTTGCATATTTGCTACTGTCACAGTCCTATGCGCTATGCTTGGGACTTAACTTTTGACTATTTGCACCACAGCAAGCTGGGTAGTGGTTTAGCTGGTTGGGTAACGCGATATATATTGCATCGTTTGCGTCAATGGGATGTATTGAGTGCAAATCGCGTTGATTACTTTATTGCTAACTCTGAGCATACAGCGCGTCGAATTTGGCGTTGCTATCGACGAGAAGCAACAGTCATTTACCCACCAGTAAACATTGCAGAGTTTCCATTTTCTCCTCAAAAAGAGGATTTTTACCTGACAGTTTCGCGGCTAGTAAGTTATAAGCAAGTAACTTTGATTGTGAAAGCTTTTAACCAACTCAAACGACCATTAGTAGTCATTGGTACAGGAGACGAAATGACAAAGATTCGCAAGATAGCTAACTCTAATATTCAGATATTAGGATGGCAACCAGATGATGTTGTAAAAAAATATATGGCTAAAGCAAAAGCCTTTGTTTATGCAGCCTGTGAAGATTTTGGTATTGCCTTGGTAGAAGCACAAGCTTGTGGCACTCCGGTAATAGCCTACGGTGCAGGAGGGGCGTTAGAGACTGTGCGAGATGTTCGCTCTTGTGTTGAGACAGGAACTGGAATATTTTTTCCAGAACAAACAGAGGCAGCCTTAATCGCAGCAGTAGAAAAGTTTGAAATGTATGAAGTTTCAATGAATCCTGAGTATCTGCGATCGCACGCTGTCCAGTTCTCGCCACAAATCTTTGCAGATCGTTACCGGGAATTTTTAAATCAATGCCAGCAAAAAAGCCCTTTTTTGGTGTCATGATCTAAATTTATTTGCTTATTTTATATGCTTTTGGTAATTTTCCCCCAGAAGCACCTCCTTTTGGCTTTAAGATTGGGACTATGTGTGGTGTGGATTGTTAAGGAGTATGATGACTGCCCAGAGCTCACTCCTCTCCGGCAAGCGAGGCATACGGCAAGACGCTAAAGCGTCTACGCGTACTTTCTTAAAACGTGGTCAACAGACAAAGATGCCTAAGGTGAAACCCAAAGGTTTGCCTTTTCAAGGTTTGAACGGAGAGTTTGCCAAGCGACTGTTCGATATTGTATTTTCACTGTCGGTATTAATCTTGTTTTTCCCGGTCTACTTGATCTTGTCCTTGCTGATTGCTTTCAGTTCGGAAGGCCCGATTTTTTACGTCCAAGAACGAGTTGGTAAAAACTACAAACGCTTTAATTGTATTAAATTCCGTACAATGGTTAGCAATGCCGACGAAGTTCTCGTGCAAATGATGGAAACATCTCCTCAATTGCGGCAAGAATTTGAAACCAGCTTTAAGCTCAAGCAAGACCCCAGAATCACTAAAATTGGTCGATTTCTGCGAATTACCAGTTTGGACGAATTTCCTCAGTTCTGGAATGTTTTAAAAGGGGATATGAGTGTGGTCGGCCCTAGACCCCTTGTAGAGGAAGAACTACCGAAATATGGTTGTTATATCGATGAGATTTTAACAATCCGTCCAGGCATAACAGGACTGTGGCAAGTGTCTGGACGTAACGATATTCCGTACCCCCGGAGAGTCCAAATAGACCTGCATTATGTTAAATTCAGAAACTTTTGGCTCGATTTATGGATCATCCTGAAAACTATTGATGTGGTAGTTATGCCCAAAAATAACGGAGCATACTGAAATGAGTCATTAGTCCTTGATCAATGAGTCATTAGTACCGGGAACTAATGACTCATGGCTTTAATGAAAGGGAATAGGTGAGCCACCCCCGTGGGCATGGGAGTGGCGTGGTTTCCCCCATGGGCGACTGCACGATCTTCATGCAGCGTCTCCCCTTGGGGAAGGAGCGTCACCCGTTAGCGCAGCGTCTTTGACAGGAGAATGGGAATAGGCAAAGACTAGGCACCCACAAGGGGCGGGGTTTTGTTAGCACCTGTCTGTTTAAGCAAGCCACGCGGTAGCGTCTTGTAGAGAAGCCTTCCCGCAGGTTATCTTGATTTTTTGATAAATCCTATATAGGGCATGAAAATCCTCTTCTAAGTGCCCCTAGCCCCTATTTTCGCGTTGATTTATTCAGCCTTCACAAACAACAAAACTATATGAAGTTTCAGCAAATTTTAAAAACATGATCAATAGTTACTTAAGTATCTTGATTTAACCTAGATAAAGGTTACTTGTTAAATTATTTTTAATTAAGTATATTTATTGACGGTAAACTTATCATATCAATTAATACTCGTAGTTTTCTCATTATGCAATTTAGTAATTAGCTGCTAAGTTGTATCAGATTGTATGTAAATTTTTCATCAAAGATAATCGAGGGATCTATTGGGCATGACGCAACAAAAGCGAGCGCTGATTACTGGTATTACTGGTCAAGATGGTTCATATCTAAGTGAATTTTTACTAGAGCAAGGTTATGAAGTTCATGGTATTATTCGCCGTACTTCTACCTTCAACACAGACCGCATCGATCACATCTACGAAGACCCCCACAAGGATGGAGTGCGGTTACTTCTTCACTATGGCGACCTGACAGACGGTACTACACTGCGCCGCATTTTAGAAGAAGTCCAGCCAACAGAAATTTATAACCTGGGCGCTCAATCCCATGTGAGGGTGAGCTTTGATTCACCAGAATACACGGTAGATGCAGTAGGAATGGGAACACTACGTCTGTTGGAGGCAATTCGCGACTACCAACGACGCACCGGCATTGAGGTACGGTTTTACCAAGCCGGGTCTTCGGAAATGTACGGGTTAGTACAAGCAGTACCCCAAAGCGAGACAACGCCATTTTATCCTCGTAGCCCCTATGCTTGTGCTAAAGTTTACGCCCACTGGCAAACAATTAATTATCGTGAATCTTACAAAATGTTTGCTTGCAATGGCATACTTTTTAACCATGAATCACCCCGCCGTGGTGAAACTTTTGTAACCCGTAAAATTACTAGAGCGGTCGCCCGTATTGTTGCTGGTAAACAGAAAAATATTTATATGGGCAACCTTGACGCTAAACGCGATTGGGGTTACGCCAAAGATTATGTCCGGGCCATGTGGTTAATGTTGCAGCAAGACCAGCCAGATGATTACGTAATTGCCACTGGTGAAACCCACTCAGTAAGAGAATTTTTAGAACTAGCGTTTAGTTATGTAAATCTCAACTGGCAAGATTACGTGGAGTTTGATGAGCGTTATCTGCGTCCGGCTGAAGTAGATTTGTTGATTGGTGATTCTACTAAGGCACAGCAAAAATTAGGCTGGAAGCCTTCTGTAACTTTCAAAGAACTTGTAGCCTTAATGGTAGAAGCTGACTTACAAGCATTGGGTTGTACTTCTCCCAATGGAAATAGTTCGCACACAGCGCATGATATTGCTACTATTCGTCAAGAATTGGGAGCTCTCCACTTCTGATTCCAACCTCTGAGGATAAAAATATGACTGCCTTAGAACTAAAAAACAAACGGATTCTCGTTACTGGTGGGGCTGGGTTTTTGGGCCGTCAGGTAATAGTTCAGCTGTGCAGAGCCGGAGCTGAGAGTGAGAAAATAACTGTACCGCGATCGCGTGAGTGTGACATCCGTGTTTGGGAAAATTGCCAACGTGCAGTAGACCAACAAGATATCATTATCCACCTAGCTGCTCATGTTGGTGGTATTGGTCTTAATCGCGAAAAACCCGCAGAGCTGTTCTACGATAACTTGATCATGGGAACCCAGCTAATTCATGCTGCCTATCAAGCTGGAGTAGAAAAATTTGTCTGTGTAGGTACAATTTGTGCTTATCCCAAATTTACCCCAGTGCCGTTCAAGGAGGATGACCTGTGGAACGGCTACCCAGAAGAAACCAACGCCCCCTACGGAATTGCTAAAAAAGCGCTTTTAGTCCAACTGCAATCTTATCGGCAGCAGTATGGCTTTAACGGCATCTACCTACTACCAGTGAATTTATACGGGCCCGAAGATAACTTTGACCCCAGAAGTTCTCATGTAATTCCGGCGTTAATTCGCAAAGTTCACGAAGCCCAAATTCAGGGAGAAAAACAACTACCTGTGTGGGGAGATGGCAGTCCTACCCGCGAGTTTTTGTATTCAGAAGATGCGGCGCGGGGAATTGTGATGGGCACTCAATTCTACAATGACTCAGAACCAGTAAATTTAGGCACTGGCTATGAAATCTCTATTCGTGATTTGATTACTCTAATTTGCGAACTGATGGAATTTGATGGTGAAATAGTTTGGCAAACTGACAAACCCAACGGTCAACCCCGCCGCTGTTTAGACACTGAACGAGCAAAGCAAGCCTTTAATTTCACAGCTCAAGTAAGCTTTGAGCAAGGGTTAAAGAATACGATTGAGTGGTATCGTCAAAACGCTGCTTAGTTGTACGGTGGGCATCTAGCCCACCTAAATTTTTATCTCAAATATTGAAGCGTCAAAGGCAATGTTTAACTTTAAAAAAATATCAGATTTGTGGTTGACAGCCCATTCAATATTCCAATCAGTAAATCCAAGACTGCGGTAAAGTTTTGATGCTATCTCGTTACCTCGTTGGTAACTCGTCGCAATTAATTCAACTTCTGGGTAAAGTTTGAGACGCCGAACCACTTCAAGTATTGTTGCGCGTCCATAACCTTTTCGTTGATATTTGTGATCAATCATCAGGCGGATAATAAATCCAACGCCAGCATCTATTTCATACATTGTAAAGCCAACCATCGGCGATCGCGGCTGCTCATAACCCAATACTGTGGCATCATAGATAGCTAAAGGAAAAAGATTTGGGTTAACCTTAGCTTCAGCTAATGATTTGACGTTTGATGCCACAAAACCTTTTTGAGATTCTTCCACTTCTAAACCGATACATTCATGAAAATTATCAAGCGTGACATTGCGTAAATGTATCCTAGTCAAACATTCTCCTTGGTTTAGATATCTAATTTAGAATGCAAATATAAAACTAAGTAACCAGAGTGTAGGAAATAACCTATAGCGTTGACAGTGATATGTTCAACTTGACAACAAACAGTTGCGCTTGATGAACATCAATCGTACTTGATCGCAGGTAATTCCCATCACTCTGGTGCTTTTTGGTGGTTAAGTTCCACCAAAGTGTAAAAGTAAAGGGCTTTGTAAGTATATAACGGTAGATTTGAATTCATTGTATAGCAGCACACATTTTTACTTGAGTTCTGCGAGTTTTTTCTGAGAAGATTGAAGTCATCACCTTAAATAATTTTGCCAGCTCAACCTTGCTGCACCCAACATTCCCGCACAATTACCTAGCTCTGCTGGTAATATTTGCAAACCCAAACGAGAAGTATGCAGTACTCGCCGTTCAATTTCTGCTTTCGCTGCTGGTAAGAAAAACTCAGCACTGGCGCTAACACCACCACCTATCACGATCGCTTCCGGTGTCAGCACATAAATCAAACTCGCTAAGCCAATGCCCAAATTTCTACCATACTCTTGCCAAAAAGTCAAGCTTTTGATATCACCGGCTTGAGCCAAAGCACCCAACTCAGCAGGTTCTTTACCTGTGCGGCGACGGATGGCGAATACTGAGGTGTATTGTTCCAAAGAGCCTTGATTACCGCTATTACACGCCGGGCCATTGGGATTGAAGGTAATTAAACCTAATTCTCCAGCTGCTCCTTGATGTCCAACAAACAGCTTACCATCTAGAATAATCGCACCGCCGACCCCAGTCCCCAAAGTCAACAAGATAAAATTTTGAAATCGGCGACCTGCGCCTAACCAAGCTTCTGCAACGCCTGCACAGTTAGCATCATTAGCGATCAAAGTCGGCTTACCCGTTTTAGCTTCCAACCAATCTGCCAAAGGTACATTGTGCCATCCTGCCAAGTTAATAGCAATTTGGGCAATACGCCCCGCTGCATCCGCAGGGCCGGGAGTACCAACACCGATAGCCACAGTTTGATTATCTGCGTCAACTTGTGCGATCGCATCCAGCATCACCGCCAATACCGCCTCTGGTGTTGCCGGTTGCGGAGTTGCCACAGTTAAAGATTGTAAACAAGTACCATCAGGTGTAAAACGCCCCAGCTTAATCGCTGTTCCGCCCAAATCGATGCCAACTACTTGATCCACAATGGCAATTCCAAACTTTATCTGTATAAAAACATAAATATACATGGTAGAGATGCACCATGACGCGTCTCTACACTACAATTCATCATCAAAAAAAGCTAAAGGTTTAAAACCTTGCCCGCAAGTAGCACGAAAGAATCCTGGTATTGTCAGGCAGGCTGAAACCCCATTGTAGTTACACCAATTCTCTAAAATTCGGCTACACATTCAAACTCCGAAACCCTTACTAAATAAGAGTTTCTTAATTACGCGCTTCGCAGCGGTAGCGAGGTACGAGCGTCCGAAGGAGCGTCATTACGAATTACGAATTACGAATTGGTATTACACCCCTTTGCTTAAGCAAGCTACACATTGCGTCCCGTAAGGAAGTTTAGCTAAGTTTTTCCTATTCCCTTTCATTTATGGCTATCAACAATTGTGACATTGGCTACTGGGTATGAACCGAAACGCGATCGCTCTTGCCAAGCTGTAGCTGGCGCACCTCTCAAGACACTGGCAAGAACAACCGAAAGCATGAAACCACCAGTAGCAGCAGCAATTAAAGTTAAGTTATCTTTCACACGAATCCTCTGTTATTAGTTGTTATTTGTCAGTTGCTAATGACCAATAACTAATGACTACTTTCGGATTCTATTTTCTCTTCGCAATCGAGGATTGACAAATTCATTTAACCCCTCACCAAGTAGTGATAACCCTACCACCATGATTGTCATTGCCAAGCCTGGGAAAAGTGTAGTCCACCAAATGCCGATGGGCAGTGCTTCCAAGGCTTGTTTCAAATCATGTCCCCACTCGGGCAATTCTTCGGGAAGTCCTAACCCCAAAAAGCCTAAACCACCCAATACTAAAATTGCATCGGCGGCGTTGAGGGTAAATAGTACAGGAACACTTTGAATGACGTTGAAAAACAGATATCGAGAAAGCACAGTCCAGGTAGAAGCGCCCATTGCTTGAGCTGCTTCGATGAACACTTCTGTTTTAACGCTGACAGTGTGGTTGCGAACAACACGGTAATATTGAGGGATGTAAGCAATGCTAATAGCGATCGCTGCGTTTAATATTCCTCGTCCTACCACAAACGCCAGCGTCACCGAAAGCAGCAGTCCTGGTAAGGTGTAAATGCTATCCATAATAAACAGCAATATCCTATCCAGATTGCCGCCGAGATAACCACTCAACATTCCCAGAGGTACACCGATAATCATACTCAGCGCTGTTGCCAAAATGACTACTTGCAAAGCCGCTTGAGCGCCAAACACAGTGCGAGAGAATACATCATAGCCCAAGCGGCTAGTACCAAACCAGTGTTTTGCTGACGGTGGTGTTTGAACCGGGTTAGAGAGGAATTCTTGAGGATTTTGCAGCCATCCCAAGAACTCAAATACAGGAGCGAAAAAAGCTATAAAAATGAAAAATAGGGTAATCGCTAACCCTATAAACATAAGTTGTTGAGAAAGGTAAGGATTTTTCGCAAAACGTAAAAATACTGGCAGTGGACGTTTGGTAATGGCCATGAGCGATCCATTCAGCTAGATACGCTGACCATTTTACATACTGGAGATTAGGGATTGGGAACTAAACATCATAAAAGTTTGACTGATTAGTGGCAATGAAAGAGCTATACCGTGGATAACTGTATCTACCTGTTAGAGTTAACAGAGTCAGGCTAAATTAAGGGAGGAATTATAAACGCTTACAAGAAATACATCACTATCACAGATCCAAAACAAGTGATATTATCTGATTTACCTTTTCAGGCAGGACAGCGAGTTGAAATAATTATCTTAGCTGAGGAGCATCCCAAAGCGGAAATTAGTAAAAAGCTGAGAGATTTATTTGAGGAAACACAGTTGCTACCAGAAGTACAAGATATTACAGAAGCAGAAATTGCAGCAGAAATTGCAGCTTATCGACGTGGCGAATGAAAGTTGTTATTGACACGAATGTTTTAGTTTCTGCTATTTCTGTATCTTTATTTAACAGGTTAGTTTGTGATGTAGGGGAGTGAAGATTTGGGCTAGAGTTAAAACTTATTTTCTAGTATCCACTTTCTACTCCCCAAGACAGTAGCTCCTCACTTACTAAAGATTGCTTTCAATTAACTGACGATATTCACTCTTTTGCTTGACACCTTTAACTTCTTTCACCAGATCCTTGTCTTTAAATAACTGGATTGTCGGTGTTCCTGTCACACCGGCATTTTCAGCAATTTCTCGGTCTTTATCGATGTCAATTTCGACAAAGTGAATTTTACTGTCAAATTCATCCACTACTTTATTCAGAATTGGTTTGAGGGTATGGCAAGGGCCGCAACCAGGAGAAACGTATTTTACCAAGAGTAGGCGATCGCTTTCATGGAACAACTTCCGCAAAGCATAGCCACCTTCATGGCGTGTCGCATTCAAGTTAAATCCGGCTTCTTCCTCAGCTTCAGTTTTCTTCGCGGCTGGCTGATGTGCTAATTCATTGTCTACCGTTTCTGGCTGTTGGTGGAATTCCTGAATCAAACCACTCGATGACAACCAGCGTTCAGCCAACATCGCCGCCATACAACCGGTACCCGCCGCTGTAATTGCCTGACGAAATTCATGATCTTGCACGTCACCAGCAGCAAAAACGCCTTCTACACTAGTTTCTACAGAACCATGTTTGGTGATAACATAACCGACTTCATCGAGTTCCAGTTGTCCCTCAAATAAAGAAGTATTGGGAGTGTGACCAATGGCGTAGAATAAACCCTTAGCGTGCAGTTCGCTTTCTTCCCCGGTTTTGGTATTACGAATTTTCACCCCTTCCATGTGACCATTACCGAAAATATCTACAGCTTCACTATTCCAATGCACTTGGATTTTGGGGTTATTCAAAACCCTGTCTTGCATCGCTTTAGAAGCCCGCATCTTATCGGAGCGTACTAACATATTTACCTTAGAACCATACTTGGTGAGGTAAATTGATTCTTCCGCCGCTGAGTCACCAGCACCAATCACAGCCAATTCTGCACCGTGAAAAATCGGTGTTGCACCATCGCAAATTGCACAAGCTGAGATACCCCGACTCCAAAATTCACGCTCATTAGGTAAACCCAAACGCTTAGCTGTTGCACCAGTAGCTATGATCAAGCTATGGGCTTTGACTTCCCTTTCTTCCGAACGGACAGTAAAAGGACGCTGACTTAAATCAACTGAAACCACATCCTCTGTATATAACTCAGCTCCCCAACGCTCTGCTTGCGCCTTCATCTTGTCCATCAGTTCCGGCCCGGTAATACCTTGGGGAAACCCAGGAAAATTTTCGACTTCAGTCGTTGTCATCAGTTGCCCACCAGGCAACCCCCCGGCTTGGAAACCTTCAAATACAACAGGTTTTAAGTTAGCGCGTCCCGCATATATGGCAGCTGTATAACCTGCTGGCCCAGAACCAATAATTACTACGTTTTCTACAGTCGGGTTAGTCATGACAGTTATACGAACTCATAACGACTACGTTTAATATAGCATAACTGAGAGCGATCGCAAGTTATTGAATGTGGATGTGATCGTTACGTCAGTAGACTATGTTAAAGCACTATTCTGGCGCTATCTTTAATTTCTTTATGCCGTAACATACCTGATAAAAGTTTTGAGCGATCAAATTCACCTTATTCAGGCTTTTGTTGTAGATATTGTCTAATAGTTTCAAGATCTAGTTCTAAAAATTCTGCTATTTCTTGAATACTCATACCTCTATCAATACATTTTGAAACCAATTTTAATTTTACTTCTAGTTCTGTTTCCGGCTTTGTTTTTGCTAAGATGCTCTGGTACAATCGAGTTTTTGTAAATCCGTCTAAATCTAGCATGGCTTCAATGTTTTGTTAGTAGGAGCGATCGCTACAGGTAGACTTAGAATATTAACAAATGTAAAAACCCTGCTCATTTTTGAACAGGGTTTAGTGAACTTTTTGACTAAAGTTTTGTAACTTATTTCTTAAAACATATTCATGATTGTGATGATGCTAGCGCTGGTCAACATGATCAAAGCGCCCATAACTATGGATTTACCAAATTGATTTGCATTATTCATTTTATTAAAATCCTTTAATTTTGGGTATTTATTCAAAATAACAGGGACAGTATAAATATCCATACAAACACTGTAAAACTTAAAACACTGTAAATTTTCTTAGTAAAGACTATAGTATTTGCTTCATATACTGAGTGATGATTGTTGCTATGAGTTTAGCGATCGCCGAACCAGATACTACACCTGCTTTCCGAGCGGGATATGTGTCTTGATGGAGTAAAATTAACATTAGTCAAGGTTGAAATTATTTGCACAAAAAATTATCATGACAGTCTCCACAGCGTCTACAAACCAGACAACCACTTTTGACTTAGAGCGATTAAATCAACAGTTTGAAACTGCCACTCCCAAGGAAATCTTGGCATGGTCTATAGAAAATACCCCCAGTGGATTAGTTCAAACCAGCGCCTTTAACGTGGATGACATGGTAATTACCCACATTCTTTACAGTGAACTTCAGCACCCAGTTCCCGTAATCTTTCTCGATACCTTGTACCACTTCCGCGAAAGTCTAGAACTAGTAGCCAAAGCCAAAGATATCTACAACCTAGATTTGAAAACTTACAAAACTCCAGATGTCGATACCCGCGAAGCCTTTATCGCCAAATATGGCGAAGCACTGTGGGATAAAGATATTACCCAATTCCACCAAATTACCAAAATTGAACCTCTGCAACGAGGTTTAGACGAATTAAACACCATCGCTTGGATTACCGGTCGTCGGCGCGACCAAGCTGTCACCCGTGCTAATATGCCCATATTTGAATTAGATGGCAAAGGACGGCTAAAAGTAAATCCCATCGCCACTTGGACACGCCAAGACAGTTGGGTATACGTAGCCGAACATAAAGTAATTTACAATCCTTTACACGACCAAGGTTATCCCAGTATTGGTGACGAACCTATCACAACTAAAGTAGGTGAAGGCGAAGACGAACGCGCCGGACGCTGGCGGGGAAGCAATAAAACTGAATGTGGAATTCATATTTAGTCATATGTTCAGTAGTCGTTAGTCATTTGTCATTAGTATTTAGACAAAGGACAAATGACTAACCACAAAGGACAAATATGATCAAAATCCTTCACCTTTCCGACATCCACATGGGAAGTGGTTTTTCCCACGGACGAATTAATCCCGCGACAGGATTGAATACACGATTAGAAGATTTTGTCAAGACATTATCTTTGTGTATTGACCGAGCGTTAGCAGATGCTGTAGACCTAGTGATATTTGGCGGCGATGCTTTCCCGGATGCGACACCGCCGCCTTATGTCCAAGAAGCTTTTGCCAGCCAGTTTCGTCGGCTTGTGGATGCGAAGATTCCCACAGTGTTGTTGGTAGGAAACCACGACCAACATTCTCAAGGGTTGGGAGGAGCAAGTTTATGTATTTACCGCACTTTGGGAGTCCCGGGGTTTATTGTGGGAGATACATTAACCACCCACCACATTCCAACCCGCAATGGTAAAGTGCAGGTAATTACACTACCGTGGTTGACTCGTTCAACGCTGATGACGCGCCAAGAGACAGAGAGTATGTCTCTTGCAGACGTTAGCCAAATGTTAACGGAACGCTTGCAAGTTGTCCTAGAAGCAGAAATTCGTCGTCTTGACCCCGATATACCTACTGTACTTTTAGCTCATTTGATGGCTGACAATGCTACTTTAGGAGCAGAACGTCTTTTAGCAGTGGGAAAAGGCTTTACTCTACCTCTATCTTTGCTGACGCGGCCTTGTTTTGATTATGTAGCGCTAGGACACGTCCATCGTCATCAAAACCTGAATAAAGCTAATAACCCGCCGATAATTTATCCAGGGAGTATTGAGCGAGTAGATTTTAGCGAAGAAAAAGAAGACAAAGGTTATGTGATGATAGAATTGGAGCCTGGTAGCGCTCAGTGGGAATTTTGTTCTTTACCAGTCCGGTCTTTTCGTACAATTGAGGTGGATGTATCGAAAGCAGATGAACCACAAACTGCTTTAATGAAAGCGATCGCTAAACATGACATTGAAGATTCTGTAGTACGGCTAATCTACAAACTCCGTTCTGAACAGATGGATTTAATTGATAGTGCCTCTCTACATGCTGCTTTAAAATCAGCCCATACTTATACTATTCAAGCAGAATTACTGAGTCAATTAGCTCGACCCCGCATCCCCGAATTGAGTGCGAGTAACAGCATTGACCCAATGGAAGCATTGAAAACATATTTAAATAATCGAGAAGACCTTAAAGACATAGCAACATCAATGCTAGAAGCAGCACAAAAATTGTTAGCAGATGATGTAGAAATTTGGCTAGAAGGAGCAACTTCTGATTAACATCAATAAGTACAAAAAGATATCAATAGGTTTAAAGATGAAACTCAAGCTTTTAGCTATATTATTGTTACCTACAATAGTAACATTTAATGTATTTTCATCAACTGCTATAGTGCCGATAATCAAACCTGTAATTGCTGAAAATGTCAGTAAATTTAAAACCTTTAATCTCCCGAATGAGTTTTCAGTTTCATATCCGGCGAGATGGTTTATTCAACATACAACCAACCCTCCAAATACAACTCCTAGAGAATTAGTAATTATCACCAACTTAAAACCATCAAAAATCGGTAGTGGAGAATTGCCTCCAAATTTGATTAAAACTGATATTCAAATTAATCCTGAATCTCTAGAAACTAGCATTCAGAAAGTAATCCAGAGTAGAAACGACAATCAAGACGAAAAAATCACCAAATTTGGTAAAATATTTATTGGTGGTAAAGAGGCATTTAGAGCATGGATTTCCGGCATAGAAGGTAAATCAATATTAACTCTTGTCCGTCATGGAAACAAAGAGACTGTTAGTATTATCAGCTTTTATAGTGAGCAGAATCCTGCCGCCATACCGATCATTCAGCGCCTACATAATTCCTTTCGTAGCTATCGTTAACTTCTGATCTTTGGGTGTCTTTGTATTAAACATTAAAAAAGCTTATAATTTAATGCAAAATTTCCAATTTTGTAATTAAAGATTCTTTGCGAGTTTTGCCACAAGGTTCAGCACTTTGACAATCATTAACTGATGCGATTTCATAAAAAGCGCGTACTTTCTTGTTTAAAAAAGCGTCTTGTTTTTCACAGATTTCAAACGATGCACCTACATTATGTTCCCTTCCAGTTTCATCTACTAAAGTGACGTAGCACATAATGTCACCGTTTACCATCTCTTTAACTGTGCCAGTTTTTGGTTGTTTGGTAGCAATTTTCTGAGATGTACCAGATGTAAAACTGGGAGTTTTCTGTGTAGATTGATTCTTAGGTGATTGAGTTGTGTTTATTGAAGTTTTACTTAAGATATCCGTTTGTGAACTGCTACAACTTACAATTCCAACAGAGCAAATAATTACTACAATAGTTGAAATTAATTTTTTCATGAAACTAATTAAATATTTAGTTCAGGGTGAAAAAGGATAGAAGTCATTATCAATAATCATATACTCAACCTCAAAAGAACTGCTAAAGATTCAGTGTGGGGGCAGGGAGCAGGGTAGATAATCAATTCCCCATTACCCCTAATCCCCACTCCCTCCGGGAGCGAGGGCCCCGAGTTCCCCAATTCCGTGCCAAACAATGCCAGAGGCTGTAAAAATAGTGATGCCAACTGCTTTAATTCACACCTACCAGTGAACGTCCCTAACAACATCTCTGCACAAACCCAAACTCGTAAAGCCGATCATATTCGGATCTGCTTAGAAGAGGATGTTCGATTTCATCAAACAACTAATGGGCTAGAACACTATCGTTTTACTCATTGTTGCTTACCTGAATTAGACCGCAACGATATTGATATTAGTACGACTTTCTTAGGTAAACACCTAAATGCACCTTTGTTAATCTCTTCCATGACTGGCGGTACAGCACAAGCGGGAATGATTAACCAACGTCTAGCAGAAGCCGCGCAACACTACAAAATTGCTATGGGTGTTGGTTCTCAGCGAGTTGCGGTGGAAAAACCTCAAGTAGCTGATACCTTCGCTATCCGTAAGTACGCTCCCGATGTGCTTCTATTTGCTAACTTGGGTGCTGTGCAACTTAACTATAAGTACGGCTTAGATGAATGTCTACGAATTATCGATATCCTAGAAGCTGATGCCTTAATTTTGCACCTCAACCCGTTGCAAGAGTGCATTCAACCGCGAGGTGATGTGAATTTTCGGGGATTACTTGACAAAATCGCCGTTTTATGCAGCAAATTACCAGTCCCGGTAATTGCTAAAGAAGTAGGTAATGGCATTTCCGCAGTAATGGCCCAGAAACTGATAGCCGCTGGAGTGAGGGCTATTGATGTCGCTGGTGCGGGTGGTACTTCGTGGGCAAAGGTAGAAAGCGAACGTGCAGAAAACTTCTTGCAACGCCGTTTGGGGAGGACGTTTACCGACTGGGGTTTACCCACGGCAGAGTGCATTACGAGTATTCGATCGCTAGCACCGGATGTGCCTTTAATTGCTTCGGGAGGGTTGCGTCATGGTTTGGATGCAGCAATGGCGATCGCTTTAGGTGCAGATATCGCTGGTTTCGCTATGCCTTTTCTGCAAGCAGCAGCGGTATCAGAAACAGCAGTGTCTGAACTAACTGAGGTATTAATTGCTGAAATTACTACAGTATTATTTTGTACTGGTAACGCAACCTTGTCTCAGTTCAAGCATTCTGGCAGTTTACAACGCATACAATAGTTAAGTAGACCCTAGTCATTTGTCCTTTGTCCTCTGTTACAAAGTCTGAGCGGAGGAAACATTCGCTCAGACTTTGCGCTTCGTCCTTTGTAAATGACCAATGACTAATGACTAATGACCAATGACCAATGACTCTTAACTTATGCGTAACTTTCTTAAACAAACTTTTGCTAGCTTAATTGGCAGCTTACTAGGACTGATTATTTTCTCCAGTGTGGGAACCTTTGGACTGTTATTACTGATCATAGCTGCCAGTTCTTCTAAAAATGTTGGGCCAGAAGTGAAAGACAAGTCAATGCTGGTTTTTGACTTATCAATGAAAATTACCGATGGCGAACCCAGTGCCAATGAAGTGTTTCAAAGCACATTCTCAGGTGCAGATGAGCAGAGAATGACACTCCGCAAAGTTATAGAAACTCTGGAAAAGGCACAGCGCGATCCGCGAATTGTGGGGATTTACTTAGATGCATCGCACACCACAGCAAGCAGCAATATTGGCTATGCCTCCCTCAAAGAAATTCGTCAAGCACTGGAAAAATGTCGTGCTGCTGGCAAAAAGATTATTGCTTATGGTGGCAACTGGGGTGAACGTGAATATTACCTGAGTTCAATGGCGGATACCATTGTACTTAACCCGTTGGGTCTAGTGGAAGTTAACGGTATGAGTTCACAACCAATATTCTTGGCAGGTGCATTGCAGAAATACGGTATTGGTGTACAAATTGTCAGAGTAGGGAAATTTAAAGGAGCTGTTGAAACCTTAACCCTCACAAAGCTAAGCCCAGAAAACCGCGAACAAACTCAAAAATTATTGGATGATATGTGGGGAGATTGGCGAACTACTGTAAGCACAAGTCGGAAAATTGATGCTCAAAAATTGCAGGCGATCGCCGATACTCAAGGAGTACTAGAAGCACCAAATGCTCAAACTACTGGTTTGGTGGATCAAGTCGCATATGTCGATCAAGTAGTGACTAACCTCAAGCAATTTACAGCTACTGGTAAGAACGAAAAAACATTCCGACAAATTAACCTCAGTGAATATGCACAAGTTCCTGGCAAATCCTTGGGTGTAGAACGTGAATCCAAAAATCAAATTGCTGTGGTTTACGCTGAAGGTGAAATTGTCGATGGTAGAGGCGAAGATGGCGAAGTCGGCGGCGATCGCTTTGCCAAAATCTTCAATAAAATCCGACAAGATAATGATATTAAGTCTGTTGTCTTAAGAATTAACAGTCCTGGTGGTAGCGTTACCGCATCTGAAACCATCCAGCGAGAAATCAAATTAACTCGTCAAGTCAAACCAGTTGTGGTATCCATGGGTGATGTCGCCGCCTCTGGTGGATACTGGATAGCCACCGACTCCAATCGAATTTTTGCCCAAGCAAATACAATTACAGGTTCAATTGGCGTGTTTGGTGTGCTGGTGAATGGACAAAAGCTGGCGAATGATAACGGTATCACTTGGGATTCGGTGAAAACCGCTGAATTTGCCGATCTGCAAACAGCTTCTCGCCCAAAATCGACCCAAGAGATAGCACTTTATCAGCGCAGTGTCAACCGTGTTTACAATCTGTTTCTGAATAAAGTTTCTCAAGGTCGGAAACTGCCAGAACAAAAAGTTGCCGAGATTGCCCAAGGAAGGATTTGGTCTGGTGTTGCAGCTAAGCAACTGGGGTTAGTAGATGAAATTGGCGGTTTAGATACAGCGATCGCTTATGCTGCTAAACAGGCAAATTTGGGAGAAGACTGGAAAATAAAAGAGTATCCACGAACCAGCACCTTTGGAGAACGCTTTTTCGGTCGGGCTACCGAAGAGGTGGAAAATGCATTAGGAATAGAAAAAGAACTCAAGTCACCCAATAACCCCCTCGTGGCTGAGTTTCAAAAAATGCAACAAGAAATAGCAACTTTGCAAAAGATGAACGACCCCCAAGGAGTTTACGCCCGTTTGCCCTTCAACTTCAAAATTGAATAGCGATCACCCACCAAAACCGTAAACGCTGACTCGGCTTGCCGATAGACATCGCTTACAATTAAAGCTATACCAGTCGAAGCATAGTTTAGGACATCAACTGAACATAAAACCCAAACACAAAGGGACTTTCAAATCTGTTCCCTGTTTCCTACTATACTCCTACCCTCACAAAAATTCATGCAAATCGTTCTCCCTACACCAAAGCTATTTAACAAGTTCCGTGGGTTTAAGTCCCCCGGTTCTACAGGGCGGCCGCATCATGTCAATAAGACTAGTCTATTCTCAATAAACTTCAAAATAATGTCATCAGTCCCTGCTTATTGACAAAGATTTTAGCGTAGACGCTCTGCGGCTTGCCATAGGCATCGCTTTAAATCTTGGAAAGTAAATCAAACGAGAAATCCTGATTTTTTCGTTGGTTCTTAATTTTGGTCATAATCGGCAGTACTTTAGATGCGTTTGCCCTGCCCGGTTCTATAACCGCCAAGTTTTGTGTTGGGGTCAAATCCCTATTACAAAACTTAAATTACGAATTACGAATTACGAATTATTTAACATCGGTGACTCGCCAGCTGAGTTTTAAATTCAGCCAAAAATTCCAGATTGTGGCAATTGCGATCGCTATTAGCTTAGCGAAATACTCGTTCATCCCCAAAGCATTACAAAGAAGATTCACCACCAGAGTTTGTAAAATTACCCCCGCCAAACAAATCGCGTTGAACTTCAAGAAGCGCTTGAGACGTTGGTGGGGTTCTTGTTGCCGTTTGGAAATATCCCCAAAAGTCCACAAATCATTCCACAGAAAATTATTGACGATCGCCACTTCCGCAGAAAAAATTGTACTGCGAGTTAAACCCAAGTGAATCACGGTACGTAGCAGGCGAAACACAGTCAAATCGACAAACACACCACTAAAACCCACCAACCCAAAGCGGATAAACCTACCAATGGGGAAGCGTGTACGATTACTAAACTTTCCCAGCAATCCTGTAGACAGCCGCAGCCGTAATAAGTGGTGGATGTATTCTACATACTGTTTCCATGTCACTTTACTTTCACCTTCCTGGCGTTCACAGAATACATAACCAACTTCCGCAATTTCGCCTATTCTCCCCCGCCCAATTAATTCTAGGAGGATTTTGTATCCTACTGGGTGAAGTATTGTACCTGCGATCGCGCTCCGACGCACCATAAAATAACCACTCATCGGATCGGAAACTCTACCAACTACCCCAGGCAAGATAATCAATCCCAACACTTGAGCGCCACGTGACAAAAAACGCCTGACAATACTCCAACTGCTAACTCCGCCTCCATCAACATGACGGCTGGCGACTGCTAAATCTGCTCCTCTTTCAATGGCGGTAAACAGTTGTGTCAATACCTCTGGTGGGTGCTGCAAATCCCCATCAATTACCCCTAATACACTTCCCCTTGCTACCTGCCACCCGCGAATCACTGCTGAGGACAATCCCCTCTCCTGCTGGCGTCGCATCACCCGCAATTGCGGGTATTTTCCGATCAAAGATTGTGCGACTTCCCAAGTACGGTCTGGGCTATCATCGTCAACCACAATCAATTCATAATCTCTGGGGATCGATTCATCTAGCAGTTGACTCAATGTTTTGACAACATTCTTAATATTGTCACGCTCTTTATAAGTGGGAATCACCAGAGAAAGAAGGATGGTTTTACTACCCACACTCACGCTAGTAGGGGGCAATTCAGGAATTTTTAACTGACCAGTTGGAACTGTTAACAGTGAGTTGGGTGAGTTGACATTCATACAGTAAATTGCGAATAGCAGCAGAGAAAGTGCAAAAGTTAATGTTTAATTGAATAGTATATACCTTGATGTATCGTGTATTTTTATACTTTGGCTTGGTTGTTTTGTGTTTACGAAGATTGTGTCACAGTGGAAATTTATCAATATTTAGTCACTGTTTAGCATTAGTTGTGTGAACTTTAAACTGGATTTTTTATGTAATAGTAATCCCGTTTAGTTCAAATTTTTTATTAAATGCTTTTTGACGGTATCCATATTAAAATAGCATACAATAAATGAATTTTGTATTAACAGAATTTAAATTTTATTTATAGCGATCGCTAATTGATTATTGCAGTTTGGCAAGTTGAATATGTAATTTCAAGGTATATTTTATAACAAAATAAAAACCACATTGTTAGGGTTTATCTATGATAGATAGAAAATCAAAAAATGCCGAAAGTTTTATTCCAACTTGGCTGCAATTTTTAATAATTGTTTTATTAACACTAGGAATATTCTTCCGGTTTGTGAATCTTGATCGAAAAGTTTACTGGCATGATGAATCTCATACCTCATTACGGATTTCTGGTTACACTAAAAGGGAATTTGTACAACAAATTTTCCATGGTCGCATAGTTTCTGTGGAATCTATACAAAAATACCAGCGTCCCAATTCGGAAAAAACTGTCATTAATACAATCAATTCTTTGGCAGTGGAAGAACCACAACACCCTCCACTTTATTACGTATTAGTAAGATTCTGGACGCAAGTTTTTGGCAATTCAGTAGCAGCGACAAGAAGCTTATCAGCGATTATTGGTTTACTAGCCTTTGTTGGCATTTATTGGTTGTGTATAGAGTTATTTCAGTCATCCATAACAGCATGGATGAGCGTCATATTTTTGACAGTTTCACCCTTTCATGTGCTGTATGCTCAAGAAGCAAGACAGTTTAGTTTGTGGACATTAATAATTTTGCTCAGTAGCGCTGTACTGCTACGAGCAATACGACTGCAAAGTAAGCGATTGTGGGGAATTTATGCAGTTACAGTAGTGTTGGGATTATATACGTTTTTATTTTCTGGATTGCTAGCGATCGCTCACGGTATTTATGTATTTATCATTGAACGCTTGCGATTCACCAAAACAGTTAAATATTATTTAGTTGCAACCAGCACAGGCATTCTTGCTTTTGTACCTTGGATTTTAATTATTATTAATCATTCATCTGAAATTGATCGGACAACAGCCAGCGCCCAAACAAGACAATCGATATCAGCTTTAGTTTCAGGTTGGATGGTTAATCTTAGTTGTTTATTTGGTGATTTTTGGCGCTATGAACCATATTATCCTGAGTTAAGTTTACCGATTTTGCGCTGGGGTAGATTCTTAATTCCATTAATATTAATTTTAGTCGTATATTCCTTTATATTTATTTATCGCCATACAAGACAAAGAGTTTGGTTATTTGTTTTCCTATTAAGTGGACTACCTGCTTTAGCTCTCATATTACCTGATTTAATTATTGGAGGTAAGCTGAGTTTACGAGCTAGATATGTGATTCCATGTTATTTAGGTGTTCAAATAGCTATTGCTTATTTGTTATCAGTGCAAATTATTTTACCGAAATTACTAATGCGGAAATTTTGGCAATTGGTAATGGTAGGAATAATTTCCACAGGAATTTTATCTTGTGCAATTAGTTTTCAAGCTCAGACATGGTGGACTAAAGGTGGTCATGCCAGTTATCAAATAGCCCACATTATTAACCAGGCTATCAAACCAGTATTAGTTAGTAGTCCTTATTCATTAAATATTGGAGATTTAATGTCTCTTAGCCATCTGCTAAATCCTCAAGTGCAGATGCAATTGGTAATTGAACCAGCCATACCAAATATTCCTGACAGTTTCAGTGATGTATTTTTATTTAATCCTTCTAAGCAATTTAAGTCTGATTTGGAGGGCAAATACAAGCTAACTGCTGTTGATCAAAATAGGAGGTTATGGCGGCTAGAAACTAAGAGTGTGCCCTGAGTGGAGTTTTTATTTCGCGCAAAGGCAAGGCAGTGCGTTGACTGATATCTTGCACCAGTCCCAAAAACCGCCATAGGTTAGAAACCTATGGCTAATAGCAAAAGTCCTCTCAAGAGGACTAAATCTCACAAAAAGCAGAGATTTTAGTCCACTTAAGTGGACTTGACCTAATAAGAGCGAGAATTTATTCTCTGGCGGGAGATTGGGCAGGTGCAAGATCTAAGTTGAGGAGCCACTGCCTTGCTCTGGTCGAGAGAGTTGTAGCAACTGCCGCGCAAAGACGCAAAATCATTTAGGATCTTTAATAGTGGTTTGTATTTAAATAAACTGTGGTTACTATAACTATTAATCATATTCTTGATCGTGCCTTGATGGGGTGTGATTTGATGCCCACAGAAGGGGTGGTGTTGTTAGAACAAACTGCTCCAGAGGCGATCGCCGCAATTCGCGCCACAGCTGACAAACTCCGCTACACTCAAGTTGGTGATCCAGTTACTTACGTAATTAATCGCAACATTAATTTTACTAATATTTGTGAGCAGCACTGTAGTTTTTGTGCTTTCCGGCGAGACGATGGCGCTAGTGGTGCATACTGGCTAGATTGGGCGCAAATCTTAGCGAAGGCAACAGATGCTGTGCAGCGGGGTGCAACAGAAATCTGTATGCAAGGAGGATTAAACCCACAAGCACAGCTCAATGGCAAATCCTTGCCTTATTATCTCAAGCTAGTAGAAACCATTAAGCAAGAATTTCCCCAGATACATTTACACGCTTTCTCTCCCCAGGAAGTGCAATTTATCGCCAGAATTGATGGACTGGAGTATGCTGATGTAATTGCTGCTTTGCGAGATGCCGGCGTTGGTTCAATGCCTGGGACAGCAGCAGAAGTGTTGAATGACGAAGTACGAAGGGTGCTGTGTCCAGAGAAAATTGACACAGCCACTTGGCTAGAGATTGTTAGCACAGCCCACAAATTGGGCTTACACACCACCAGTACCATGCTGTCTGGACATATTGAAACTTCCCAACAGCAAATCGAGCATTTAGAAAAATTGCGATCGCTACAAAAAACTGCCATCCAACGCGGATATCCAGCAGGTATTACTGAATTTATCTTATTACCCTTTGTTGGTCAAGAAGCGCCCAAACCCTTACGTCGTCGTGTGGGACGCGACCAACCAATTTTAGCTGATGCGCTGCTATTGGGGGCTGTGGCGCGGATTTTCTTAGGAAACTGGATACCCAACCATCAACAAAGTTGGGTTAAATTGGGGCTTACTGGTGCAGTAGAAGCCTTAAATTGGGGTTGTAACGACATCGGCGGTACATTGATGGAAGAACACATCACTACAATGGCGGGTGCTGTAGGTGGTACATGCATGGAAGTAGAAACCCTACAAACTGCGATCGCTTCCATAAAACGACCTTACCAACAACGTGATACTCTATATCAAATAATTGACCAAAACAGGGATTAGGGAGTAGGGAGTAGGGAGTAGGGAGTAGGGATACAAAAACATTAAAAACTGTCTTTTGTGGGTATAAAGCCCACTGTTAGGAAAAGATTTGTGCTGAGATTGCTTGCAACGAGGCACAATGCGTCCTTACTTCAATCCCACGCCTTAAGGCGTGGGTTCCCTACTCCCTACTCCCACATCACCACTCCCTCTGAAGAATTAAGTAAGATGTGATATTGAGCGATATTAGTTAGCTTAAACATAGCTACTACATCAAGGCAAAAAACACGAATAAAACACTACTAACAATTTTGATATTTGCGTTCTTAGTATTGTTCATCTTCTCTCCTTTTGCTGCCCTTGCTAGTTTAATGCTAGTGATTTTAGTTGCAGCAACTTTTTCATTACTAGCAAACATTCTCCAAGCAATTATCAGTGGCGACACCAATCCTAAGCAACCATAAAAAGGAACAGGGGAAACTAAATCATATCATGTCCGTTTAAAGACTTATGATTTGGCTGACGCGGAGATAGGGAGACGCGGAAGGGAGAAATTTTTATGATAAGTGATTAGCCGGACATGATATCACCTACACTTCGACTATGCTCAGTGACCACTTTATAAAAATATTTCTTCCCTACTCCCTACTCCCTACTCCCCACTCCCTATTTTTAAGGCAGCTGTGTCGTTCCACTACGCTACAATACAAGGATTCTTTCGTGTCACTTGCAAGCAAGTTTTCATAAATTAAAATCGCGTTTGATACTCAACTATGGCACGGCTGTCATCCTCTAAGTTAGTGGAAGCCCGGATGCGAAACTCATCATTAATGCGATAATTTATACCCCACTGAAAAGGGTCATTAGCTGTTAAAATCTTGATGCTAGACACAGATATTTTGGTAGAAATATCAACTCCTGCCTCTGCTGCCAATTCTATACTGGAATTACTCTTTCCTGCTTCGGGATTCTCCGAGATCACTGTGGGAAACACACGCAGTTCGCTTAAGCCAAAAGCGTTGCCAATCTGAGTAAAAGCTGTTTGAAAGTTATTAAATACAGCGGAACCTGCAATATTAATTAAACCCAAAGTACTGTCACCACGTCCTTGAGTGTCTACAAATCCACCACCCAACAGTGCCACAATTTCTGTTTCCCCACGTGAGGGACTGCTGGTTAGTTGGAGATTTTCGTTGAGTTTGCTGGCGGGGCCTTTGATATTGGCTTCGACGCGCACAGTCTCTAAAGCTGCTAACCCTGTAGAGGTTGTTCGGCTGAAATCGCTACTTTGAACTACGTCTAAGACCTTAGCAAATAACCGGATATCTAAATCGGGATCGCGGGGTTGATTAGCATTGGCTCTAAAGGTTGCGGTATGCTCATATCCACGAGCAAGGCTAAAGCGAGTGGTAAATAAATTTACGTCACCTTGCTGTAGTCGGATAGTACCATCGGGTATTGGGTCAGCAAAGGAACCATTAACTGTTAGGTTGCCAGTGGCACGGAAGCTAAGAATAGGCGGACGGGTAATTTGGACGTTTTTACCTAGTTCTAGTTGTAGTTGATTAAATCTAGCAACGGTATTTCCTAGTTCAGGTTTGCTCTGTTTATTAGCTTTTGTTGATAGATTGAGGCTGTTACTATTTGCAGCTTGATTGGTGTTGGTAGATTCTGCCAGTAACACCTTACCATCAAATAAATTTACTTTGCCGCCGACTTTAGGAGTAAGAGCGGAACCAGTAATCTGTAAATTGCCACTAGCACCTCCTTGGTAAAGTCCCTTGAGATTCAACACTAACTGATCGAGGCTAACAGTTAAAGGATTAGTGATGGCTGTTTCGTTGTCGAAAATAGGAATTTCGCCAGCGGCCTCTACCTTACCCCGGCTAAATCTGCCTTGAAGACCTGCTACCAAGATGCGGTCAAAATCAAACTGTACCTTACCTGTAACATCTTTGAGCTTCCCTGGTAAAGCTTGAGCTGAAAAAATAGCATTGTTGACTGTGATGATTCCGTTTACCTCCGGTCGCTGTTTCGTTCCGCGCACCTTCAAGTCCACTTGTCCTTTACCACCCTCGAAGGCTACTTGGTTATTTAACAAATTTAATAACGTCAATCCCTCATTTTCTACCTTCACATCAAGACTGATTTGCTCATTATCTGGTGTTACAGTCGCAAAAGGTAATTGATAGGGTATGCTACCAATAATATTTACCGGTTCTGGGCCAGCAACTGAGACATTACTACCAAAGTTCAAACGGCCATTAGCATAGCTGAAACTTGCTGTTGCTGATTTGATTGCTTTATTATTCAGTGTTCCTTCGGTGATTTGCAATTCACCTCTAGCTTGTGGATTAGCAACACTACCTGCTAACGCTGCTGTACCGTCAAGATTACCTGTAATGGGAACTGGCAGCTTGGCGAAATTATTTACTATCTCTAGGGGAAAATTATTCACCCGCAATTGACCAGACTGTTCATTACCACCAATGTTACCTGTGAAAGCCAGTAGTCTATTCTGTGACTCAATTCGTAAAGGTTGTAATCTCAAAACACCATTTTCAAAGTTGCCTTGAGCAATCACTTGATCAGCATTATAAAAACGACTGGGTTCTTCTTTTTTACCCCAGGTAAAGTTTTGACCATTAAAATTAAATTGCACTGCCAGTCCGTTGGCGGTAGCAGTATCTATAGATACTTCGCCGTTGAAGGTTCCTTTTAAGTATGCTAAGTCTGGTGCTGGCGAGGCTTCAAGTCGCTGTTGTTCTTGCTGTGCTAGTAGGGCGTCAATTTCAGCGAAGCGTTGGAGTTGATTCAACAGAGGCTGATTTTGTAATCCTTGAGAGTAGGTGTTTAAATCCGCTGCTGTACCGTAGGTTGGCTTGGCTGAACCGCGTTGAAAATCTTGTAATTCAAATATCTGTGCTACTGTCAAGACATCTTGGATGTTGCCTTGGTTGACGTTGAGTTTACCTTGCAATAGTGGCCCTTGTGAGGTTTGACCAAAATTACCCGCAAAGGCATAGCTACTGTTGCCTTTAACAAATTCGCTACTGGTGACGCTAGTTGTGCCATTGCCGTAGCGAAATTGAGCGGTTAAACGATCGCCTATGATCCGGCCAATTCGCGGCTTGGCGATCGCTAAATTCCCGTTAGCTGCTAATGTATTTTGATTAAAGATTAAGTCTCCTGTCAATAACCCAGCGACTCTACCAGTACCCAAACGCAGATTTGCAGGAGCAGTCAAATTTAATACTTGCAGAGGAAAATTTGCTACTTGCAGTGCCCAATTATCACCTTGGTTTTGACCTGTGGCTAATGCCTGTTGCCACTTGATTAAAAACGATTGGGGGCGATTATTGGCATCGAGGTTAAAGGCAAGGCGATCGCTTGTACCTGCTAAGTCTAAATTTAAACCACGTCCCTGTGCAGACTGGATAGTTCCACTTAACAATGGCTCAAAAGCGAAGTCTTGCACTACTAAGTTTCGTAACTGGATTTGCCCTGTGACATTTGGTAAAGGTAGCTTGCCAGTGATTTGACCGTTAAAATCTGCGTTCCCTGTCAACGCCAGCTGATTCGGCAAATTGATGGGTAACTGACGCAGATTGTAATTTTGGGCTTGGACGTTGAGATTTAGCGATGTAATTTCGGGAATGCCTGGTTGTTGGGCGTTGGCTAATATATCACCACTGACATTTAACCCTGGGGCAGTGGCTCGTTCAATAGATAGCTTTTCACCATTCCAAGCGATCGCAGCATTCAAAGGTCGCTCTACACCAGGTAGCCCTTGAGATAACTGTACCTGACCTGCGGCACGCACATCAGCTAATCTAGATGACCCCAGGATGCCAACCAGTTGCAGCTTACCACCAAACTGACCCCGCAATCGCTGATTTAACTGATTGAGTTGCACACCTGAAGCATCCACAATCGCTTGATAACGACCAGTAGCTAATTGGATGTTAGAAGCTGTGACTGTACCACCTGCAAGATTCAGATGTGCTTGACCACTGGCTTGAATGGTTTGCGGATTGAAAGCGCCAACTGTACCTGCAATGTTGAATTGACTAGTTAACCCACCTTGAAATTGCGGTGGTACTGCTGCCAATTGCTGTAAGGGTACGTTCTTTGTTTGGACTTGGGCTTGATAGCGACCATTTGCCAGTTGGATGTTGGAGGCTGTAATTATACCACCTCCAACCTGAATCTGTGCTTGTCCTTTGGCTTGGATGGTTTGCGGTCGGAAGGATTCAACAGACCCAGCCACGTTTGCTTGACCTGTTAATTTGCCTTGAAATTGTCGGGGAGTAGATGCTAATTCTTGGACATTAACGTTATTAGCTTTGAGTTGCGCTTGGAAGAAGCCATCTGCTACTTGGATATTTGCCGCTGTGAGTGTACCACCAGCGAATGCCAGACTGGCCTGGCCGTTACCACGCAGGGTTTTCAGGCTGAAATTATTTCTGTTACCTGCTACTTGGAATGTACCCGTCAATGGCTGACGTAAGGCTGGGGGAGATTGCTTGAATATCTGCGCTAGCCTCACGCCATTGGCCACTAATTTGGCCGAAAAGCTTTGGTCTTGTAGTTGGACATTGGAAATTGCAATTGTACCGCCAGCAACTTGTACTTTTGCGCCTTCGGTGCGAACTGTGGCTATTTGAAAAGGTGCTGAGGTTCCCAACAGAAGTAGACGACCGTTAAATCGCGCCCCTGCCAAGGAGACATTTTGCAATTGATTGGGGTTGATAAAGGGTGTTAATTTGACGCCAGAGACATTAGCAACGGCTTGCCAACGTTGATTGGCAAAACTGCCAAATCCCTGTACTACACCACCGCCGACATTGAGGGCGACATTGCGGAAATTGACAGTCCGATTTGGGGCGATCGCCACTTCACCTGTCCCAGGATAGGCTGCATTTGGGGCTTGCCATTTTACCACAGTTTGCACATTATTAGCAGCGCCAGTTAATTGAGCTGTCCCTGAGACATTGCCGATTGTAAAATTGGGTGCTGTGTTATAAAGTTTGGCGATCGCATCCCCAGGAACATTCTTGGCTGCAAAATTCAAATCCACGCGGGGAGCTTTACCAACTTGGATTGTACCAGCGCCTGTAATTTCACCACCAACCGTAGATATACCTTGAATCTCACTCAGTTTAATTACTGAAGCACTAGTAATAAAATTAAACTTACTACTGACACTCTTAAAATCAACTTTATCAATTCGTGCAGTTTTGATGGTAGTAACCGTACCAGAGAGAATCGGCTTAGTAGCTGGCCCCACCAGTTGTAAATCTGCTTTGACTTCTCCAACTGTCGGTAAAGGTAATTTGAATTTTAGCGTCTGGGCGGCTGTGGCCACGCTCACCGCATTGATTCGCCCTGCTAACTTATAGCCAGCTTGAGTATCAATAATGCCCGTAGCCGTAACGGGAACTTTGCCGTAGTTAGTAATAGCATTATCTAGCTGTAATTGCGTTCCCCAGAAGCGGATGTTTCCTTGGGAATTGCTCAACAGTTGTGGTAAACGGGGTATCTGAATAGTTACCCCTTGTAAATTCGCATTCCCAAATAACAAAGTTGGCTGCTTTGGTGTCAACCGGATTTGCAAGTCCCCATCTACTCGACCCGCCTGTAAACTCAGCGGTAACTTGATCAAGCGAGTAACATCAGAAGCCAGTAAACCTTGCCCTCGCACCTGTAAAGTACCTGCTAGTACCCTAGCAAGGGTTTCTCCTTGCACAGAGATATTACCACCCCTATCAGGTTGGCCTGCTACATCAAACTTAATCCGCTGGTTGTTATCTATCAGCTTAGCAGTGCCATTGACCACAGAAAAGGCTACTAAAGAAGAGGACGCGGAGACAGAAAGACGAGGGGACGAGGAGAATGAAAATTTCACCGCGTCCCCCTGTCCCCGCGTCCCCGCGTCTTCTTTAGTCCTCTTCTCGTCCCCGCGTCCCCGCGTCCCCGCGTCTTCTTTAGTCCTCTTCTGTGGCATTAATACCAACTTGCCATTGCGAAATCGCAGGTTATCTAAGTTGGTTTTAATGACGCCGCCTTTACCTTGTGGCGCTATTTTAGTAGTAATCCAGCGCCCTTGAGTATCCTGTTCAATATAAACATTAGGGTTAACTAAGGTGACATCTAGCTTCAGTTGGCGGTCAAAGATTAACAGCAATGGGTCAAAACCCACCTCTACTGATTCAACTACGGCTTGATCTGGATCTGTGGCTGTTGCGGGGATAGCCGAAGCCCCAAACCGCACTCCTGTAAGGGAAAATCCTGTCACTTTTCCCAGTTGTACCGGGCGGTTGAGCGTAGTCGTGAGACTTTTTTGTGCTAATGGCGTTAAATCTTTTTGGACAAAAGTCCATAATCGCCAAGCCCCAGTGACAATTCCTACTAGTAAAAAACCGCCCAAGGCAATACCACCACGGCTCAACACCAGCAACCATAGACGTTTGCGAACAGAGGAGGTAGATTGATGTTCTTGATTGGGAGATTTAATCATTGGCTTTTAGTGTATCAATTGCCGGATGTAGCTGGCACGCCACTAGCATAAACGGGCACATTATTTGCTGTGCCACCTCCAGGATACGTCAACAAAACCCAAGACCTCATCGGTTAAGTTGCGGCATTCGCTATCTTCCATATTTATGCTTAATAATATCGGCCCTCTCAGGAAATTCCGCAATCGAGTGAAAATTATTGCTGTGTCTTTCCCAGAAGTACAACCTAGAACTTTAATAAGAATAGATAGTTGAAAAAAAGGACAGATGACTATACCAATGCGTGTTTTTGTATTGATTTTTAATGCTCGCACGGAAAATGAGGGAATTCACACGATTCGGGTGGGCGATCGCAATAAAATTCTCATGTTTGAGTCAGAAGACGATGCCACGCGTTATGCTTTAATGCTGGAAGCCCAAGATTTTCCCTCACCTTCAATAGAGGCTATTGATCCAGAGGAAATCAAAGACTTTTGCGATAGTGCTGGCTATGAATGGGAAATTATTCCAGAAAACAGCACTTCTGTAGTCACTCCCCCAGAAATCAACGTAGAAGAAACCGACTGGCAACTAGAAGACCAAAAGGATGATCTTAATCAGGATACCTTCTCTATTGACCAAGTGCCACCAGCAGAAGAGTCAGAGTTTTCTGATTCGGAACTAGAAAAAATTCGTCGCAAATTAGAAGGATTATTGTAACTGGTTATTGGTCATTCAGTTGATAAGGACAAAGAAAAAATGACAAACTTGCAGGAACGCGGGCATCTTTTAACCGAGCAGGTAAATCCTGATAGCCTGAATTTAGACCAACTCAGTTCTGTAGAGTTGGTGGAGTTATTTAATAACGAAGACCAAAAAGCGGTGGCAGCGGTGGCGGCGGTAAAAGTTCAGCTGGCTAAAGCAATTGATGGTACCGCAGAACGTTTACACCATGGAGGACGCCTGTTTTATGTTGGTGCGGGGACAAGTGGGAGGTTGGGAGTATTGGATGCTGCTGAGTGCCCCCCAACTTTCTGTACACCTCCAGAATTGATACAGGGAATTATTGCTGGTGGTGCTGGTGCATTAGTACGCAGTTCTGAAGATTTAGAAGACTGTGCCGAAGATGGCGAAGCAGCGATCGCTCAACGACATATTACACAATTAGATGTAGTAGTTGGGATTACCGCTGGTGGGACAACGCCGTTTGTCTACGGTGCCCTCAACGCCGCCCGGCAACGGGGAGCAATGACTATTTTTATCGCCTGTGTTCCCGCTGAACAAGTCAGCTTTGATGCTGATGTGGACATTCGTATACTGACAGGGCCAGAAGTACTAGCAGGTTCAACTCGCCTCAAAGCGGGTACAGTCACCAAGCTAGCTTTAAATATCCTCTCCACAGGAGTGATGGTTAAGCTGGGCAAAGTTTACGGAAATCGGATGGTAGATGTAGCAGTTACCAATCAAAAATTACGCGATCGCGCTTTACGAATTCTACAAGACCTCACAGGTTTAAGTCGAGAAGCCGCTGGTTTTTTATTAGAAAATAGCGGTAAATGGGTCAAGTTAGCACTATTAATGCACTGGACTGGATTAGCAAAACAAGAAGGTGAAAAGCTTCTATCAGAGCATCAAGGTAATCTCAGGGCAGCTGTTGAGAGCTACAAACATTAAAATTTAAAGTAAGTATTCACTTGGAATTCTGAATTTAATTGCTTTATGAATGTCTTTGAGCAAACAGACTCCGACTTACTCTATCCTGACAGTGACGGCAAACCAATGTCAGAAAACACAGAACAGTATCGTTGGATTGTCCTAATCAAGGAGAATTTAGAGATTCTGTTTGCTAAAAATGACAATGTTTTGATTGCCGGAGATTTATTATGGTATCCCGTCCGTTCTCAGTTGATTACCCCAACAGCACCTGATGTAATGGTTATCTTTGGCAGACCAAAAGGTAGACGAGGTTCTTATCGTCAATGGCAAGAAGAAAATATCTCACCGCAAGTAGTTTTTGAAATTCTTTCTCCTAGTAACGACACTAAAGAAATGGAACGAAAGTTAGAATTTTATGATACTTACGGTGTCGAAGAATATTATTTATACAACCCAGAAAGCTTTCAATTAGATGGTTGGTGGCGACAAAATGACCATTTAACAAAGCTGTGGCAAATAGATGGCTGGGTTAGTCCCCGTTTAGGATGCCGTTTTGAAACTGGGTTAGGAGAGTTAGCAATTTATCGTCCAGATGGACAAAAATTTTTAACCTCGGTGGAACTCAATCAACGAGCTGAACAAGCTGAATTATTGTTGCAGCAAGAGCAACAAAGATCTGAGCATGAACGTCAACGGGCAGAACAGTTAGCAGCATATTTACGTAGCATTGGCGTTGATCCCGAAAACCTACCCTAGAAACTAGGGACAGTGGACAGTGGACTAGGGAAGATGAGGGGGGTGTGGTTCGACTTTGCGGTAATTGAATCTCGACTTCGCTCGATTACCGCGTAGCCGAAACTCACCAACCGAGGGATGAGGGAGATGAGAGACGCGGGGACGCGAGGACGCGGGGACGCGGAGAATAAATTAATGATTAATGACAATTCCCCATTCCCAATTCCCCATTCCCCATTCCCCATTCCCCATTCCCTAGTCCCTTTTGTCCAATGTTCATCAACCAAGTGGATGAGCTTTTATTTATCTATGGTTAAAAATGATTCATCTTTTTGATAGAGGGAAGGCATGTATCTCCTGGTGAAGATAAAAAAGACCTTCAAAGGTAGATAAAAATGGCCAAGGCAAATCCTATAGAAATACAAAAACACTTGAAAGGTGTTGACTATCCTGCCAGTAAACAAGAATTGATTAAGCACGCTAAAAAACACGGTGCTGATCAAAAAATTCTTTCTTTGTTAGAGCAATTGCCAGCAAATGAAGAATACGAAGGCCCAACCGCTCTTAACAAAGCCATCGGTGAGATTGAGTAAGCTGAAGTTCGTAGTAAGGACTTTAGTCCTTATTCTAAGCACTAGACTTCTTGCAAAAATACTTGAACCGTCAGAGACTCAAGTCTCTGCCTAATAGCAAAAGTCCGTTGAAACGGACTAAAAATACTGTTATTAGTCGGTTTCAACCGACTTGAGTTATCAGCCAGAAAATTTATTTTCTGGCGAGTATCCGACTTTTGCAAGAGGTCTACTAAAGTCCTTACTACCAACCTAGTAAACTTTTCCCTACTCCCCACTTCCCATTTTTAAAATAGAATAATCTCCCGATTTTCCGCCAATTTTGCTTACTAAACTAATTGATTCAATTTGAATAGACTTTTCTAAAGCTTTCGCCATATCATATAAAGTCAACGCTGCCACAGAAACAGCGGTTAAGGCTTCCATCTCTACACCAGTTTCGGCTTTGGTTTTAACTGTGGCATAAATTTGATAACCAGGTAGTTGAGGATCTGGTGTAATGTCAACTGTAATTTTTTGCAAAGGCAAGGGATGACATAAGGGAATCAAATTAGCAGTCTGTTTCGCTGCCATAATTCCAGCTAACCTGGCAGTTGCTAAGACATCACCTTTGGGAACATTGCCAGCAGCGATCGCTCCAAAGGTCGTCGCCAACATTCGCACTTTAGCAACTGCAACCGCTTCTCGGATTGTGGGCGCTTTGCCAGACACATCAACCATTTGTGCGTGTCCTTGATCATCAAGATGGGTTAAACTGGCAGAACTAGATAAAGAATTGTCTTGCATCATTTTATCGGAACATGCTATTATTGATTTCTTGTAAGGGCGTGTAGCTCAGTGGACTAGAGCACGTGGCTACGGACCACGGTGTCGGGGGTTCGAATCCCTCCTCGCCCGTATATTACTGCAAAGAGACGCGCAGCGACGCGTCTCTGTTACTTGTAACGTGGTACATGTCTACAATTTTTTTAACGAATATACATCTTGACCACGACCAAGGGCAAAACGCAAGGAATTAGGCAAATCTTTGCTGGATTGGGTTAGGAAGATAATTAGTGCCAGGAATGTCAAACCAGCACCGTAACCAAACATATTTCGATATCCGACTTGTTCAGCAATAGAACCCAAAAGTGGTGCGGCGATCGCAATACCAAGGTCAAATCCCGCGATGCACATGGCAAATATCCGCCCACGTTCTTGTGGTAGCGAGCGGTCTGCCATCATCGTAGTAATCATAGACATTAGCATACCACCACCACAACCCTCAATGATTGCAGCGATTAAAAAAGCGTTGGCACTATTGGCTAACCATAGCAACAGCGACGCCAAGCCATAACAGAATATCCCAAGAGTAATAAATAAACCACGACCCAAGCGATCGCTAGCTCGACCCGCAAACAGCCTTAAACTAAAACTGGAGAGGGCTGCTGCTGTAAAAAATAATCCAGCATTCAAATTTACCCCAGTTGACTTGATAAACAACGGTACAAAAGTATGTATAGCGCCAATCGTTAAACCCACTAACAGCATGACCACGGCTGGTACTCTCACCCGTGGACTAATCAAAATTTGCCAAAATTTATCATCATTCCCCTGGCTTTGCTGCTGTTTTTGTAGGGGTGGACTAATGATTTGTATAGTACTCAACAGGGCCACAAAACCTAATTCCGCAGCGATGAGAAATAAGAGTGCGTAACCTGTTGTATCTTCTAAATAACCTCCTAAAGCTGGGCCAATTGCCATACCAATGGGGCCCGTCAAACTCATATAACTAATAATTTCACCCCGATTTTCCACAGGGGCTAAGTCTGCTACTAAAGCACTGTAGCCAGTGGTAAAAGCCGCAAGGCTGACACCATGAAAAATTCGCACCAGCATCAACATTGGTAGTGATGTAAATATTAAATAACCAAAAGGGGCGATCGCCGCTACGGCCGCACCAATTAATAAAATTAGTTTACGGCCGCGTTGATCTGCCAACTTTCCCAACATGGGGCGAAATAACAACAAACCAATGGCAAAACCGCCCATCACAATCCCAATTTGCTGCTTGGTTGCGCCCACATCTTCGATGTAGAGTGGTAAAGTTGGTAAGAACGTAGTGACGCTCGACCAGAACAATAAACCTGCCGTAAATAATATCAGCAGGTTGTGCCGCAATGGGGCATCAAAGGTATGAAAAATTTTCAAGGTAGATGCAACTTAATGCTTAAGTGTGTTTGATTTAAACCCCGCCCTTAAAGGGCGAGGTCTTTATATTGTTACTTTATTTAACATTTTTTGCTACTACCTCTCGCACGCGATAGATAGGCCTTCCTTGAGATTCATGGTATGTACGCATGAGCAACTCTGCCAATAAACCAAAACAAAACAATTGCACTCCAGTTACCAGCAGCAGCACCGCCAAAATCAGCAAAGGGCGATTACCAATCATCTCACCCAAGACCAATTTGACAAAAGTCAAGTAAATTCCAATTATCCCGCCTGAAACCATCGAAATTAAGCCCAACAGCCCAAAAACATGCATCGGGCGTGTGAGGAACTTTTTCATAAACAAAATGGTTAACAAATCCATCAATACCCGGAAAGTTCGCGATAGTCCATACTTACTGCGACCAAAGCGGCGAGCGTGATGACGTACAGGCATTTCGGTAATTCTTGCCCCTTCAATATACGCCAAAGCAGGTAAAAATCGGTGTAGTTCCCCGTAAAGATTCATGTCTGCCACTAGCTCCGCCCGATAGGCTTTGAGCGAACAGCCATAGTCATGAATATCTACGCTAGTGGTACGGCGAATTAGCCAGTTGGCAATTTTAGAAGGTAGTAGCCGATTTAGCGCCCCATCTTGGCGATTTTGCCGCCAACCACTCACTAAATCATAACCCTCATCCAATTTTGCTAATAACATCGGGATATCTGCCGGGTCATTCTGGAGGTCAGCATCTAAAGTCACAATTGCCTTGCTGACTGCATAATTAAATCCAGCCGACATCGCCGCCGTTTGTCCATAATTACGCCGCAGAATCACCGCTTTTAAATCATCACGTACTTGCGCTTGTTGTTTAAGAAACTCAGCCGAACCATCGGTTGAACCATCATCTATACAAATGATTTCATAACTTAACTGAGTAGCTGATAAAGTAGAAGCGATCGCTTCTACCAACATTGGCAGACTTTCCACTTCATCACGCACCGGCACTACCACCGAAACATCAGGGATATTTGCTGAAGTTGCCCCATTCTCTGCATTCATCCCCTCAAAAACCAACCCACTCCTCATATACCTTCGTGTCCTCTGCGTTTTCCTGGTTCGTAACTCTTCACAACTCTACCAGCACCTCGCAGTTGCTGATAGTATGACCGACTAACCTCATCTCCCTGTTTTGAGAGTATGTCAATACCAATACCATTGCGTCCCTGTTCCTTGCCCGAACTGTGGATATAATAGCCATCTGCTAAATAAAGTCCTACATGCGTGGCTTTTTGGCTAGTTCCAAAAAATACTAAATCCCCAGCTGCCAACTCGGCAATTGCGACTGTTTGAGTAAAACCTTCCTGCTGATAGGCATCCCTAGGCAACCAAACACCTACTGCCACAAACGCCGCCTGCATCAACCCAGAACAATCATAATTTGGCCCGACTGTACCACCCCAGAGGTAATAATTAGTCTGTTGCATCGCTTTTTGAGTAAATTCGATCACCCCCAGTAGCAGTTTTTTAATCTGCGATCGCGAAAATGATTTAGCCTGATAAAGTACACTAGCAGGTTGTAGCGTACCCAAATCAGCAAAGGATACCCACCCTGGATAGTCATCTTCACACAAATGCACCTCAACCGCACAATCTCGATGATTTGATGTTACCCATAAATGTCGCCCAGATGCGGCTTGAGTTGCCAAGCGCACACACTCAGGAGAATCATAGATGTTCAGGTCTGCCAGACACTGATACTCAGCCGATTTTAAGTTAAAGGACATTATTCAAGAATGATTTTTTTTAATAAAGACGAACAACTCGAAAATCTTGGTAATGGAATTTTAGAGACAACATGGTCTGCATTTGGGATGTTAGCCCGTAACCAAATTGCACTGACATGGATTGTTTACGATCCGCCAGTCCTAGTCAATACTGGTGGTGCTTTAACTCCAGATGCTTTTTGGAACCATCACATACGTGGTTTTACTTATCGTGGATTTGAGCGAATTTATCCAGCGAGTGTGGTCAAATTATTCTATTTAGTAGCAGTTAACGAATGGCTAGAGAGAGGCATGGCTCAAACTTCCAAGGAATTAGAGCGTGCCCTGCGCGATATGATTGTCGAGTCTAGCAACGATGCCACTAGCCTAGTTGTAGATGTTCTCAGCGGCACAACCTCCGGCCCAGAATTACCAGCAGCGCCATTTGAAACATGGAAATATCAACGTCATATTATTAACCGCTATTACCAATCTTTAGGCTGGGAAGAAATGCAGACGATTAACGTCTGTCAAAAAACTTGGTGTGACGGCCCCTATGGTCGAGAACGGGCATTTTATGGAGAAATGCTCGACAATCGCAACATGGTAACAACAAATGCGATCGCCAAATTATTGCATAGTATTATCGGTGGGGTAGCGGTGTCAAGCGGGCGATCGCAAGCGATGATGGCTTTACTCAAACGCAGCCTCAAACCCGATGATTTACCCACAGATGTCGAAGAAGATCAGGTCACAGGTTTTCTAGGTGGTGGACTTCCTCAAGATAGCCAAATTTGGTCAAAAGCAGGTTGGACAAGTCAAGTTCGCCATGATGCAGCCTACATTGAGTTACCAAATCAGCGTCCCTACCTATTAGTAGTCTTTACCGAAGGCAAAGCACACGCTAAAAGTCGCGATATTTTGCCCTTCGTCTCCAAATTAATTGCCCAGGCAGTTAGTAATCTTTAATTCTCGTATACATAAGTTACTCAATATACAGTAAGTACAACAATTTTGTGCGCCACAAAAAGCAGCATTTGACGTAATTAAAAAGGTACGACTTACGCACACTCTCCGAATTCTTGGTGTTTTCGGCATCTTGGCGGTATCCTGCAAGAAGCCGCTTCTCTACAAGACGCTACGCGAATGTGTCTACAACAAATTAAACTTTTCGGCAATTCTTGTGTAATTCCCAAAAGAGCTATATACCTCAAAATAAAGATGCAAAAATCGATTTTTTGGTGCTAAATTTTGAGTATTGCCAGAATTTGTTGACCAAATCAACATAACCCTTTATTTATTGTGGCAATATTTTTTTAGGAGTGAATGTGAATACTATCTTTCCGCGTAAAGGTATTTTTTGGTTGCCAAGTTTAGCTGCTTTTGCAGTTCTTGGTACTGGCTTATCCGCAACTGCACAGACAGCAGACACAGTCAGCAGCCAGACTTTGACCGAATCTTCCGCAACCCTAGCGTCATTAGAAACTCAAAACCAAAATTTAGCGACTGAAACAACTGAACAATCTCCAGTAACCAAGATTACTGAAATTCAGCAGTTCCCCAGTGCTAATATCCAAGAAACTGCTAGCCGGACATTTACACCTGTTCCAGGAACAGTAGCAACTTCATCTGTAGCACTGACTTCTGAGTATCCACAACCCACTACTCAACCAACTGTTCAACCATCATCTGCACCAGAAGTAGCCCAAGCAGATATTGATATCGGTAGACCTACCCGTGGCGGTAGAAGCTATATCGGTGTTGCTGGTAACATTGGTATAGATGGTAATCAATCATCTTTAAGCGACGGTAACGTTGCAGTTATCAGTAAAGTCGGGCTGACAAATGCCCTATCGGTACGTCCGTCAGCAATCTTTGGAAACGAGACAACAATTCTTATTCCCCTCACCTACGATTTCACCTTACAACAAGCTGATCCCTTTAGCGAACCGCTAGCCATTGCGCCTTACGTAGGAGTGGGTGCAGCCATCAAAACTGGCGATAACTCAGAAGTAGGTGTTTTAGCATCAGGCGGCATCGATGTGCCTCTAAATGCTCAATTTACAGCAACTGCCGCAGTCAATGCTGGCTTTTTTGATGAAACTGATATTGGCTTGATGTTAGGTGTTGGTTATAACTTCACTGGTTTTTAAGTGTTGACTGTACTCAGTACTGTTCGATAATTAAGAGTTATGAGTTAGTTTTCACTCATAACTCTTAACTTTTTATCGAAAATTTGTAGTGGACTAACACCAATTCACGGAAATCCTGATAAGCTAATCTGCCTTTAACTTGCATAATCCTTTGCCTCAGAAAGACGCAAAGAGAAGTTGCGTGCGGGGGTTCCCCCCGTTGAGCAAACTTCGGAGGACGCGCTTAAGGGGAGACGCGGAGATGCAATTTGAATGATTATTAGCTTACAAATACAGAGACGCGCTATGGCGCGTCTCTACAAGATTTATGTGTATCGCCATTAATGTGAAATGGTATTAGCTGTGTTGTTACACTACGGCTATCGCACTATTTTAGTCTTGCCACGTCAGTAAGTTCAAACTTCGACGCCACTTATGGGCAGTCTTGTTTCGCCTTCCCCATTCCCTATTCCCCAGCTGATTTTGGTGTAACTTTGTCAATCGTTTTAATTTTGCCGTCGTCGCCTACTTGCCAAACATCGTAAACGCCGACAACATCACCATTGGCATCAACATCTACGTTACCACTCGCTCCCTGGTAGTTAATATCTTTACCTTCTTGGAGTAACTTGAGTCCCTCGCAGACATCGGTAACTTCTGTACCTGGTGCATTGGCAACTTCACGAATTTTGCTTGCTATCCCTGTACCTGTGTTTTCTTTAGCAGCTTGGGCTGATAGTACTAATAAAACAGCAGCGTCCCAGGCTTGGGGAGCAAATTCCCCTGGCGAACCACCCTTCTTAGATTGCCAGAGTTTTTTAAAAGCATCTAATGCTTTACCATCAGAACCAGGTACTGTCCCAATGACTCCAGAAGCAATGTATTTACCATCGCTACTTTTACCAACTTGACCGGGGAATTCGTCTGACTTCATTCCATCTGTCAGCATGACCTGTACACCTTTCACCAAATCTTGCTGATACGCAGATTTTAGCAGTAGGCTACCTGTCTCTACATAAAAAACACCAAGTACTGCATCTGGCTTCCCAGCAAAAGCGGCTGTAGCTTCAGTTTCAAAGGTAGTCGCTTTGGGGTCGTAGCGTACAGGATTGTTTTTGTTAACTATGGTTCCGCCCAATTTTTCAAAACCTTGGACAAATGCTTTTTCAAAACCGACGCCATAGTCATTGTTAATGACGACGGTGGAGACTCGCTTAAAGCCTTTTTTATTGGCAAGTTCGGCTAAAGCTGGGCCTTGGTAGCTATCAGGGGGAACTGTACGCGCCCAAAAGCCTTTGAAGTCGCCGTTTTTCGCTTTTTGGGTAAATACGGGGCTGGTGCTACCAGGTGAAATCAGCATCACCTTATTTTGGGCAGCAATTGAGACAGCAGCTGTGGAAACACTGCTAGCAAAGGAACCAACAACACCTGCAACTCTATCTACTGTTGCTAGCTTAGTCATACCAGCAGCACCGACTTTCGGGTCTGTTTGGTCGTCTACAAAAACTAAAGAAACAGGTTTACCGTTGACACCGCCGCAAGCGTTGACTGTTTCGACTAGCAAGGGAACAGAAGGTGCCATTTGCTGTCCAATGGAGGCTAAATCTCCTGTTGTTGGCAGCAAGGAACCAATTTTTAATCCTGCGGCACTACTGGCTGTGGTACCTGGGCTGGCTGTGTTTGCAGGCCCGCTTCCGGTATCCTCACAAGCCCCTACAAGAAACCCAGTTGCTATGGTAGCTAAACTCAGCGCTAAGGCAGCCCTAATTCTTGACATAGATTACTTTCACTCCTCTAATATTCAGGAGTCTGCAAGTAAGATTCAAACTAGATTTTTAGCTTAGCTTGATCTCAACAGACTCCAAAGGATAAATAATATCATCCTCCTCAGAGAGTGAAAGCACTTATCCCTGTATCAGAATTTATTCTTGGACGTAAGGGATGAAGAAAACGGAGAGGGAGGGATTCGAACCCTCGGTACGGAGTTGCCTGCCGTACAACAGATTAGCAATCTGCCGCTTTCGACCACTCAGCCACCTCTCCAGGGTCACGAATAGTTATATTAGCAGATTTTTATTGTTGGGTCAATAGTTCTTTGTCCTTTGTCGTCATAAATAACAAAGGACAAAGCGCAAAGTCTGAGCGCCGGCTTCCGACGCTCAGAACTTTGTAACAGAGGACAGAGGACTAATTTCTCATAGTACTTGCGATCGCATCCAAGCCACAGGCAAAGATGAGATTTTTTGCCACTGGGGTACGTAAGCACGCTGAGTGAATACGTTATAGTCGTTACGCTCAATGACTTTTAAAATTCCGCTGTAATGCATCAAAGCTGCCCAAACAGGCCAACGTGCATCAGTGGATAAGTAAGAAATTCCTTTTTCTGCTCTGGTATAAAACTGTCGTGCCCGTTTAATTTGAAAGTTCATTATGGAGCGCCAGCGGTCATCCACTACGCCTTTGAATAAGTCTTGTTCTGTGTAATTGAATTGCGCCAAATCTTCTAGAGGGATATAAATTCGCCCCCGCCGCGCATCTTCACCGACATCTCTGAGGATATTAGTTAATTGCTTGGCAATTCCCAAGGCAATTTCTTCTTCTGTGGGAACATAGCGCTGTTGTTCATTGTTCCACGGCGCTGTATTTCTGGTGTTGTCTAAACCCATGATTGCTGTTGACATCAAGCCGACAGTGCCAGCAACACGATAACAGTAGAGGTATAGTTCCTCAAAAGTTTCGTAACGACTGCGGTATAAGTCCATTCGCTGACCGGCAATCATATCGCGAAAAGGCTGAATGTCCAGCGGAAAGTTTTGAACGGTATCAGCCAAGGCGACATCGAAATTATCTACTGGATGCCCAGCAAAAATTGACTCTAGCTGCTGCTCCCATAAGTCTAGGGTTTCTGACGTGGTAAGAGCAGACGCGGGGCCGTCTACCAGTTCATCTGTACGGCGACACCAAGCATAAATTGCCCACACAGCAGGGCGTTTTTCTTTGCTCAGGAGCAAAGTGCTAAGGTAAAAGGTCGCGGAATACTTGGCTATAAGTTGCCGACAAAGTTTGTAGGACTCGTCTACAGAGACCAGCATTTTCATGCGCGGGGGGGAATCAAGCAGTTGCAGCATTCGTTGCAGGCGGTCGGGTGAGCGTTTGCAGGTTTAAGGCATTTGCTACTGGGGGCGCATCAACGATCGCCTGCGCTGTTAGCTTACCAGAAAGCACAGCTCCTTCCATACTGGCCAGATAGCGTTGCATGGTGAAATCCCCTGCCAGATAGAAGTTGGCGATGGGAGTTTTTTGTGAGGGACGGTATTGTTGACAACCAGGGGTCGCTTTATAAACTGAACGCGGCGTTTTCACTACATGATATTTTAATAATTTGGCTGGGTTGTCTCCCCCGAAGTGATCAGGAAAGAGTTTTTCTAATTCGGCAATAGTTGCAGCGACGATTTCCTCGTCGGATTTAGCAATCCAATCTTTTGCTGGGGCTAGGACTAGTTCTAGCATTGAGCGATCAGGGTTGGCGTATTCACGGCAAGTATTACTCATATCAGCATAAACGCTGAGCAGGGGCGATCGCGAAAATAACAGGTGATCGATTTGTGTAAGCTTCCGGTCAAACCACAAATGTAAGTTAATCACAGGTACGCCTGCGAGTCCTTCTAGCTTTTGGAAGAACTCCATCTGTTGCCAAGGCTGAGGAAGTAGAACTTTTAGCGGGTCAACTGGGATGGCGGACACGTATAGGTCAGCTGTGAAAACTTCGTCTGCTGCACTATTTAACCCCCGCAGTAAGAAGCCTTTGACTGTGCCGTCAGGGTTGAGCAAAATCTCTTTCAATGGGGCGTTTAAGCGAACTTCCCCACCACGTTCGGTGATGTAATCTACTAGGGGTTGGCATAATCTTTCTGTGGGCGAACCATCAAGAAATGCCATTTTTGAGCCGTTTTTTTCTTGAAGAAAGCGATTGAGGGCTGTCAGCAAGACAGTGGAGGAAATTTCTTCTGGGTTGATGAAGTTCAACGCTTTAGACATGGCGATGAAAACTTCTTTTTCCACTCTTGGGGGAATATTCTGCTTTTTCAGCCATTCCCGCCACGAGTATTTGTCCATTTCCTCTACGTACTTTTGCCCTTGAATCATTGCAGGCAACAACCCAATGCCAAAGCGAATTTTTTCGGGCCATGTCAGCATGTCGTTGTTTCGCAGAATTGCCACTATCCCGTTTAAAGGTGCTGGTATATCTGGAAAATCAAAGCGGCTGTAGGTTCCCGGTGCATTGGGCTGGTTGAAAATCATTGTGTGTTCTTTCCACTGCAATCTATCCTCAATATCCAGTTCTTTGAATAACTGCAATATATTGGGATATGCCCCAAAAAATATATGCAGACCGGTTTCATACCAATCTCCATCAGAGTCTTTCCAAGCTGCCACTTTGCCACCCAATACGTCACGGCGTTCTAAGACGATGGGTGTGTGACCCGCATCTATGAGATATTTCGCGCAGGAAAGCCCTGCTAAACCAGCACCGGCGATCGCTACTCGCATTTAAACCTACTGTTATTCAATATTTCTTAATGGTTTTGACCGTTCTCATTATACGTTGCAATCTGTTACATTTGGCGGCCGATGCGCGATCGCTTTGCTAAAAATCTTCTGGGTTGGGGAATGGAGGCAAGGGAGCAGCGGGCGGGGAGCAGGCTCTTATGGGTAGGTTTTTTAGATTTCGCGTTTTGGTTGACGCAGGGACGCGGGGACGCGGTGAGACAGCGAGTAAAGGAGGGTTTCCCTCCGCAGGCG